>NZ_JBHVIV010000002.1:160444-235979 GCF_042799475.1 Kitasatospora sp. NPDC057692
CCCGGGGCGGGGGGCGGCGCCCCGGGGGCGGGGGGGCGCGCCGCCCGGGGGGGGCCCTGTGGGGGGGGGCGTTGGCGGCCCCCCCACCTGTTGCTGTCGGCCGACAACGACCGCCGGTAGCCTGGCGCCATGCTGAAGATCGGACTGACGGGCGGCATCGGCGCGGGCAAGAGCGAGGTGTCGCGGCTGCTCGCGGCCCACGGCGCGGTGATCGTGGACTCCGACGTGATCGCCCGCGAGGTGGTCGCCCCCGGCACGGCGGGCCTGGCGGCCGTGGCCGAGGAGTTCGGCGCGGGCGTGCTCGCGGCGGACGGCTCGCTGGACCGGCCGGCGCTCGGCGGGATCGTCTTCGCCGACCCGGAGCGGCTGCGGGCGCTGAACGCGATCGTCCACCCGCTGGTCCGGGCGCGGTCCGCCGAGCTGGAGGCGGCGGCCGCGCCGGACGCGGTGGTGGTGCACGACGTCCCGCTGCTCGCCGAGAACGGGCTCGGACCGCTCTACGACCAGGTGATCGTGGTCGACGCGGCGGACGAGGTGCGGGTCGAGCGGCTGGTCCGGCTGCGCGGCATGACCGAGGAGGAGGCCCGGGCCCGGATGGCCGCCCAGGCGAGCCGGGCCGACCGGCTGGCGATCGCCGATCTGGTGATCGACAACAGCGGCCCGCTGGAGGAGCTCGCGCCCCGCGTCGCCGAGGTGTGGGACCGGCTCACCGCCGCCCGCCGCTGACCCCGGTGGTCGCCGCCGCGGAGCGGGTGGCCGCGGTGGCGAAGGCGCGGATCATCGGGTGGGCCCGGGTGCCGTCCCCGGCCAGCTCCGGCTGGAACAGCGAGGCCAGGAAGAACGGGTGCACCTCGGTCGGCAGCTCCAGGATCCGCTGCTGCCCGGAGTCGTCCGCGCCGCTGAACCGCAGGCCGCCCGCGCGCAGCCGCGCCAGGTAGGCGTCGTTCAGCCCGTACGCGCAGTGGTAGCGCTCCACCGTGCGGGGCGCGCCGAGCACGCGTTCGGCCAGCGAGCCCGGCGTCAGGCGCACGGCTCCCTCGTGCCCCACCAGGGAGCAGCTGAGCGGGACGATCACCAGGTCCGCCTCGCCGGGCCGGTTCTCGCCGGGCGGGTTCTTGCTGGTCCGGTTCTCGCCGGGCAGGTTCTCCCCGCGCAGGTTCTCGCCGTGCGCGGCGGAGCCGATGCCGCAGACGTTGCGGGCGTACTCCAGCACCGTGTGCTGGAAGCCGGCGCAGGTGCCGAGGAAGGGGATCCGCCGCTCGCGGGCGGTGCGGACGGCGGCCACCGCGCCGTCCTCGCTGCGGTACGGGCTGCCGGGGAGCAGCCAGACGGCGTCGAAGCCGTCCAGCGCGCCGGGGGCGGCGGCGTCCTCGGTGGGGATCCAGTAGGCGTCCAGGACGAGGTGGTCGCGGTCGGCGAGCGCGTCCAGCAGGACGGGGACGCGGGTGTGCGAGCGGACGGCGGCCGAGCGGTCGGCGACCAGGGCGAGGCGGGGAACGGGATGTGTCATGCGGCTATCCTGACCGGCGGCGCGGGATCAGCGCCAACGATGATTCCTTACCCCTCGATCAGTGGAGGTGATGGTGCGTGGAGCCGCAGCAGCTGCGCACCTTCGTGACCGTGGCCCGGCTGGGCTCGTTCTCCGAGGCGGCCCGGGTGCTCGGTTACACCCAGTCCGCGGTCTCCCAGCAGATCGCCGCGCTGGAGGCGGACCTCGGGGCGGCGGTGCTGCACCGCCGTCCGGTCGGTCCGACCGAGGCGGGCGCGCGGCTGCTGGAGCACGCTTCCGGCCTGCTGCTGCGGATCGACGCGGCGCGCGCCGACATCGCGCGCCTGTCCAGTGCGCCCGGGGCCCGCCTCATCGTCGGGGCCACGCCGCTGGCGCTCGGGGCGGAAGTGGGGCGCGCGCTCGCCGAGGTGCGCCGGGTGTTTCCGGCGGTGGACCTGACGGTCCGGGTGCTGGGCCAGGACGCCCTGCCCGCCGAGGTCGCCACCGGCGCCGTCGACCTCGCGCTCGTCGACGGCCCGGCCGCCCCCTCCGATCCGCTCCCGCTGCCCGACGTGGGCCCGCTCGTCACCGTCGTCGTCGCGGAGCAGCCGCTCGCCGTCGCCCTGCCGGACGGCCATCCGCTGGCCGGGCGCCGCGGGCAGGCGCTCGCCGACCTGTCCGCCGCCCGCTGGCTGGATGCCCCCGGTCTCGCCCCGACCGGGGCCCGGCTGCGCGCCGCCACCGCCGTCGACGGCTACCGGCCGACCGTCCGCTACCTGGGAACCGACGTCCGCGGGCTGCTCGCCCTGGTGGCCGCCGGGCACGGGCTGGCCCTGCTGCCCGCCGCGGTCGTGGCCGATGCGCCGGGCGTGGTGGCCGTCCCGGTCCGCGAACCCCGGCTCGTGCACCGCACCGAGCTCGTCCACGGCGCCCTGCCGGAGGGGCCCGCCGCGCTGTTGGCCCGTCTGCTGACGGGGGAGCGGGTGGGGGAGGCGGTCGACGGTGCGGACCGGGGGCCGGGCGGGGATCAGCCGACGATGCGCGCGTCCGGGCAGCAGGGGCCGTCGACCCGGTAGCAGACGTAGCGCAGGCAGCCCAGGCAGATCGAGATGTTCTCCAGCCGCCAGCTCTGGCCGTGGCAGGTGCAGTCGGCCCGTTCCCGCAGCAGCGCGTCCCAGCCGTCCGCGCCCCCGTTGGCGGCGAAGGCCGCGGCGATGTACGCCGTGGTGGCCGGGTCGCCGTCGGCGGTGCCGCGCCGGGCGGCGTCCAGGTGCCAGCAGTAGAGGGCGAGCAGCGCCCGTCCGTCGACCAGGCGGTAGCCGGCCCGGCCGTCGTCCTCCCAGTCCTGGACCAGCCGGGCGACCCGTTCGGTGAACGGGTGCGCGGGGTCGAGGAGACGGCGGTTGCCCTGCAGCCGTGGTGGGTTGGCGGTCATGTGGTCCCCTTTCCGGGGCCCACGGTAGGGCGTCGCGCTGTGAAGTCCCCGACCGGGGTGGGAGGTTGGTGACGGCTTGTTACGTGCACGTGGTGCCGTCGGGCGGCACCACGCCGTCCAGCAGGTAGTGGTCGACGGTCTGCTTGAGGCAGGCGTTGCCGGTGTCGTAGCCGCCGTGGCCCTGACCGCGCAGGGTGACGGTGACGCCGACGCCGGGGCCGAGCTGCCGCGCCATCGCGCGGGCCCCCTCGTACGGGGTGGCCGGGTCGCCGGTGTTGCCGATGACGATGATCGGCGCCGCGCCGGGGGCGTCGACCTCGGGGTGGTCGGTCCGGCCGGCCACCGGCCAGCCGGTGCAGGCGGCCAGCCCCCAGGCGGCGAACTCGCCGAACACCGGGGAGGCCTGGCGGAAGGCCGGAAGCTGCTCCCGCACCTCGGCCTCCGTGTAGCGCTGCCGGTCGTCGACGCAGGTGACGGCCCGGTTGGCGGCGGACAGGTTGCTGTAGCGGCCCTGCGCGTCGCGGCCCAGGTAGGCGTCGGCGAGGGCGAGCAGGGTGGTGCCGGTGCCGCCCTGCATCGCCTCCTGGAGGCCGACGGCGAGGGCGTTCCAGCTCGCCTCGCTGTAGAGCGCGGCGGCGATGCCGGTGACGGCGAGGTCCTGGGTGAGCGTGCGGCCGCCGTCGGCGGGCAGCGGGGCGGCGTCCAGGCCCCGCAGGAGGGTGGCGATCCGCTCGGTGCCCTGCGCGCCGCCCGATCCGGTCGGGCAGTCGGCGCCCGCCTGCTCGGCGCAGGCCGTCATGAAGTTCTCCAGGGCGAGCTGGAAGCCCTTGGCCTGGCCGAGCGCGGTCTGCACCGGGTCCTGGGTCGGGTCGACGACCGCGTCCATCACCATGCGGCCGACGTTCCCCGGGTACAGGTGGGCGTAGACGCCGCCGAGTTCGGTGCCGTAGGAGAGGCCGAAGTAGTGCAGCCGGTCGTCCCCGAGGACCTGGCGCAGCAGGTCGAGGTCGCGGGCGGCCGAGACGGTGTCGACGTACGGCAGGACGCCGCCCGAGTTGGCCTGGCAGGCGGCGGCGTAGGCGGCGACGGCCTCGCCGAGCGCCCGTACCTCGGCCGTGTCGTCGGGCGAGCCGTCGACGGTGGCCGAGGCGTCGGTGGCGGCGTCGTCCAGGCAGCGCACGCCCGCGCTGTCGCCCACCCCGCGGGGGTCGAAACCGACCAGGTCGTAGCGGGTGTTGAGGTCGGCGTAGTCCTGGGCGAGGGCGGGCAGGGTGACCACGCCGGAGGCGCCCGGGCCGCCGAAGTTGTAGACCAGTGAGCCGATCCTCGGCTCGCCGCCGCCGGCGGCCCGGATCCGGATCAGCGCGAGGTCGACGGTCCGGCCGCTCGGCGCGGCGTAGTCCAGCGGGGCCTTCAGGGTGGCGCACTCCCACGGCGCGTCCGGGGCCGGGCCCCTGCCCTGGGCGGCGGACGGCGCGGGGCAGGCCTGCCAGGCGAGCCGCTGGCCGGTGAGCGCGGCGGGCAGGGCCGGGGTGGTCGCGGCGGAGGCCGCGGTGGTGGCCGGTGCGGAGGCGGCGGTGGTCGCGGGGGTGGTCGGGTCGACCTTGGCGGAGCTCGCCGGGGAACCGCTCCGGCACGCGGTGGGGCCGCCGACCAGCGCCACGGCCAGGCCCAGGGCTCCGGCGCCGCGTACGACAGGGTGCATGGGGTTCCGTTCCGAGGCCGCCGGGTGGTTCCGTTCCGGAGCCTAGGCCGGGGCCCGGTGTGCCGCCCGCCGGATTGGTCCGTCCCGGCGGTGCGCTCGACGAGGTCGGCGTCGCGCGGGTGATCGGCCGGCGTCGCGGGTTGCCGAATCGGAGGTGGCTCGTTGTTCCTGCCGTGAGCCCTGACCTTGCCGCCCGTGGCGGTTGTGAAGAAACGATTCTGCGAGCCCGGGGGCGGTCATGACGAAGGAGATCCCGCGCGTTCCCGTCCAGCGCGCCGCCGACGGGGGCTGCGCGGTCGCGTTCCACCTCCGGGTGGTCGTCCACCCCGGCCTGACCCTCGCCGTCCCCGCCCGGCTGCGCTACCGCACCGCCGACCCGTACGCCGTCTTCCTGGACAGCCACACCGACCTCGCCACGCCGATCACCTGGGTGTTCGCCCGCGAGCTGCTCGCCGCCGGCCTGCGCGGGCGGTCCGGCCTCGGCAGCGTCCGCGTCCGGCCCGGCGCCGGCGATCGGGCCGGGTCCGTCCTCATCACCCTGACCGGCGAGGACGGCAGCGTCGACCTGCACGCCCCGGCCGACCGGGTCCGCGCCTTCCTGGCCCGCACCGAGAGCCTGGTGCCGACCGGCCGGGAGCGCACCCGCCTCGACCTGGACGGGCTCCTGCGCCGGCTGCGGGACGGCGGCGCCGCCCCGCCGGGGCCGTGAAGGGTCGGGTCGGGCCGGTTTCTTTCACCTGTCCGTGTGTCGGCGGGTCCTTGGCCCGCCGTAGGCGAACGAATACCGTGGGTACCCGTTTGGCTACGCGCGGGAGGCGATGCCCCCGCCGACATCCGTGAGTGCGGGGCTGCGGCCGCGCACCGACATGCCGGGAGACGAAGTGGCGGACAAGCGGCTCAAGGCCTGGGGCAACAACCGGGCCGGTCAGCTGGGCGACGGCTCCTGGGCGGCCCTGCACACCAGGGCCACCACCGTGCTCGGCCTGACCGGCGTCGACGTGGTCAGGACCGCCGCGGGCGGGGCCGGCCCGGCCACGGGGCACGGGCTGGCGCTGCTGGGCGACGGCAGTGTGCGGTCCTGGGGCGCCAACGCCTCCGGCCAGCTCGGCGACGGCTCGCTCTCCGGGCGCGGTGCGCCCGACTGGGTCGTCAACCTGGGCGACGCCACCGAGATCGCCGCCGGCGGCACGCACAGCCTGGCCCTGTGCGAGGACGGCACCGTGCTCGCCTGGGGCCAGAACACGTACGGGCAGCTCGGCAACGGCGGCACCGCCGACAGCAGCGTCCCGGCCCGGGTCAGACGCCTCGACGAGGTGATCGCGATCGCGGCCGGCCTCAACCACAGCCTGGCGCTGCGCGCGGACGGCACCGTGTGGGCCTGGGGCCACAACGCCAACGGCCAGCTCGGCGACGGGACGTCGACCGTCCGGAGCGCGCCGGTCCGGGTCGCCGGGCTGGACGCGGTCACCCGGATCGCGGCGGGCGCCCACCACAGCCTCGCCGTGGCCGGCGGGTACGCGGTGAAGGCCTGGGGCCTCAACGCCTCCGGCCAGCTCGGCGACAACACCACGATCAACCGCTACACCCCGGTCCGGAGCCGGGGCGGCTGGTCCGGCGGCGTCGCGTGGATCGCGGCCGGCAGCCACCACAGCCTGGCCGTCACCGGGGGCGACCACCGCCTCAGTTCCTGGGGGCAGAACACCTCGGGCCAACTCGGTGACGGCACCACGACCTTCCGGGTCACCCCGGTGGCGGTCCCGGGACTGACCGGGGTGCGGCAGGTGGCCGGCGGTCGCGAGCACACCGTCGTCCTGCTGGCCGGCGGCGAGGTCCACTCCTGGGGGGCCAACGGCTCCGGGCAGCTGGGCGACGGCGGCACGATCGACAGCAGCGCCCCGGTGCGGACCTTCACCGACCTGGTCGCCGCCGACACGATCGCCGCACCCGTCGGCGGCGACTTCAGCCTCGCCGACTGACCCGCCCCGGCGGGGTCCGCTCCGCCCGGTCGGCGGTCAGCGCGCCGACGGGGTCTCCGGGCGCAGGGCGCGGACGGCGAACAGCGTGGTGAGGTGCGGCGAGCCGAAGTACAGCGGGGCCTGCCCGAAGCGGAGGTGGCCGGCGGCGGGCCAGGAGCCGTCCGGGAGCTGGGCGTCGACGAGGCGTCGACGCAGCCCGGGCAGGTCCGCGTCGGCGCCGGTGTACTCGCCGGCGAGCACCAGCAGCGCGAGTTCGAGCGCGGTGTCGGCGAACTGGGTGGTCCCGTGCTCGACCGTCCGCCGGGTCGGCGCGGCGAGCGCGGGCACCAGGGTGGAGGCCCGGGCGGCGGCGTGCAGGAAGGCCTCGGGCGAGGCGTAGTACCGGGTGCCGGTGCGCGGGCCGGCCAGGTGCTGCTGGACGTACCGGACCGTCGCCTCGGCCGCCGGGTGCGGCAACCGGCTCGCCGGGCCCGGGAGGTGGAGCGCGAACAGGACGTCGGCGGCGATGACGGCGTCGTAGCGGCGGCCGTGCGAGGAGGTGCGGTCGGAGTCCTCCCAGTAGGCCGGTACCGGGCCGTTGTCCGGGCCGATCTGGGTGTCCAGCAGCTCGCGGGCCAGCGCGTCCTGCCGGTCCGGCGCGATCAGGCCGTGCCGGGCGAGCCCGGACAGCGCGAGCGCGGTGCTGCCGGTGTCGCCGGCGAACGGCACGCCGGCCGGGAAGATGCTGTACCGCGGCCGCCGCGCGTGGCCGTACCTCCCGATCTGCCCGGCCAGCGCGGCCACCAGCTCGCGCTCCTCGGGCCGTTCGGCGTCGGGCCGCAGCAGGGCGAGGCCGTACATGGCGGAGAGGCCCTCGTGGTCGGGGTCGAACCCGAGGTCCACCCCGTGCGTGACGAGCAGGTGCCGGCGGGCGGCGGCGCCGGTGAGCGGCGTACGCAGCTCCGGGTCGGTGCCGGGTCGGGCGGACGGCAGCCCGCCGGGCCCCAACGAACCGTGCAGGAAGGCCAGTCCGCGCCCTACGGCGGCGTCCCACGGTGTTGCGTCGGCGGACATCGCGTCCCGTCCCCTCTTGTCGCCTGCCCCGCTGACCGGTACGGCCGGCCACCCCCGCCCGTCCTCCTACCCCGCGCCGGCGCGGCTCTCACCCGATGGGCGGCCTGCGGAACAGCGCGGTGGTCAGCACGGGCAGGCCGAACAGCGGTGCGCCGGGCTCCTGCGGCACCATCGGGCGGATCTCCACCTCGGTGAAGTCGCCGAAGATCCAGCGGAGTTCGTCCGGGGTGAAGGCGAGGCCGCCGTCCAGCCGCCCGGTGCGGTACAGCTCGGCGTCGGGCAGTTCGGAGCCCATCGCGCCGGCCGCGAAGCAGGTGAGGCCGAAGTGCCCGCCGGGTGCCAGGACGCGCTCCAGCAGCCCGAGGTAGCTGATCCGGCGGTGCGGCGGCAGGTGGTGCAGGCAGCCCGAGTCGTAGACCAGGTCGTACCGGGGAAGGGGGAGTTCGACGGTGAAGATGTCGCCGTGGTGGAACCGCGGTGCGGCGCCCGCCGCCTGCGCGCGCTCCCGCGCCCAGGCGAGGGCGGTGGCGGAGAGGTCGACGGCGTCCACCTGGTGGCCGCGCGAGGCGAGGTGGACGGCGTTGCGCCCGGCCCCGCAGCCGAGGTCCAGCACCCGGGCGCCGGGGGCGAGCAGGCCGCGGTCGAGGTGGGCGACGAGGTTCTCGTCCGGGGCGTCGACGAAGAACGGCCGCCCCGAGGCGCGGTCGGCGTAGAAGTCGTCCCACCAGTCGGCGGCGCGGTCGGTCCAGCGGTCGGCGGCGGGCGCGAAGAGCCCGTCGAGCAGGGCGAGGACGTCCTCGGTGGAGCGGACGGAGCGGTTCAAGGGCGGCCCTTCCGGCGGGGGTTCGGTACCGTCGATCCTAGGAGTCCGGGGGCGTGCGTTCACCTCCGCACCGACCGCCGCGAACGGCCTGTGCGGGCTGCTCCGGGTGGGGAAGCGGGAGGTCCGGCGGCGTCCCCCGCGGGTAGGGTCGCGGAGCGGCGGCGCCGTCACGAGCGGCCGGGAAGGGGCCCCCTGGCGGTGCGGCGAGGCCGCCGGACGGGGCGTTCGAGGTCAAGGTTCGGTCTCGATCCGCGGACGGTTCACGGATGAGGGGAGTCGGCGGCGTGGCGGACGAGGTGCTGCGGGTGGTGCTGATCGGGGGGACGTCGAACACCGGCAAGTCGGCCGTCGCCGGGCGGGTGGCGGAGCGGCTCGGCTTCGAGTGCCGGTCGACGGACGCGCTGGCACGGCACCCGGGCCGTCCGTGGCCGGCGCCGGGGTGGGAGGTGCCGCTGCATGTCGCCGAGCACTACCGCGCGCTCACGGTCGAGGAGTTGACCGCCTCGGTGCTCGCCCACTACGCGTGGCTGCGGCCCCGGATCGAGGAGATCGTCGCCGAGCGGTCGGCGGGCGGCGGTGGGCCCGGCCTCGTCCTGGAGGGCTCGGCGCTCCGGCCCGCCGACATGGCGCGGCTGGTCGGCCCCGGCACCGCCGCGGTGTGGCTCGCGGCCGACGAGGCGGTGATCCGGGAGCGGATCCGGCGCGGTGGGCGGTACGCGGAGGCGGGTGAGGACGGGCGGTACCTGATGGACAAGTTCCTGGCCCGCAGCGTTCGTTACCAGGAGCTGATGTCGGCCGAGCTGGACCCCCTCGGGCCCGTCCGGTTCGACGCCGGGGACGGCCGGTCCGCCGATGAACTGGCGGACGCCGTCCTGGCGGCGCTCGCGGAGCGGTGGCCCGTCACAGGTGCAGGGTGAACGAACCCTCGCCGTGGCGGCGGCCGTTGACCTGGAGCTCCAGCAGGTGCACGCCCGGGTGGTAGCGCCGGGTGCTGATCGGCTTCACGGCGTGCCGGCGGGTGGCCCGCCAGGTCTCGCCGGGGGCGAGCGAGCGGGTGGTGAGCTTGAAGACCTTGGGCGTGCGGCCGCCGTTGGCCTTGACGTGGTGGACGACGTAGTCGATGACCACGCCGGCGCTCTCGTCGTGGGTGTTGGTCACCGCGTACTCGAACACCAGCTCCTCGCCGAGCGTGATCTCGGCGGTGCGCACGTGCGGTCCCTCGACGGTGACGGGGAGGTCGGGGCGGTGGCCGAGCAGGGCGAGCGCCTCGGGGCGGCCGGCCTTGACCAGGGTGCGCAGGCCGTGCCGGACCAGCGGGAGGGTGGTCGGCGCCGGGTCGGCGAGCCAGCGGGCGGCGGTCCCGACGGCGGTGGCGGGGTGGTCGCGGCTGATGTCGTTGAGGTGGTTGGCGACCGAGCGGCGGACGTACTCCGAGGTGTCCCGGTAAAGGGCGTCGAGGACCGGCACGGCGGGCGCCGGGTCGGCGATCAGGGCCGGGAGCCGCGGAGCCCAGGGCAGGCGCGGCCGGGTGCCCTCGCTGGCGAGGCGGCGGACGTGCGGGTCCGGGTCGGCCGTCCACCGCCGGACCACGGCGAGTGCGCGGTCCTGGTCGGCGCGGAGGAACGGGCGGACGGCGCTCTCGCAGGTCAGCCGCGGGGTGAGCGCGGCGAGCAGGTCGAGCGCCGGTTCGAAGGCGTCCAGGCCGCGGACGGCGACGGCCTCGCCGACGGGGAAGGTCATCCAGCCGGTGAACTCCTCGTCGTCCAGGGCCGCCCGCAGCACCCGCTCGAACGCGGGGTAGTCGGACGGGAGGTCGGCGAGCACGGCGTCGCGGACCGCGGCGACGCGTTCGCTGAAGCCGAGTCCGTCCAGCGCCGCGCCGCACCGGTCGAGGGCCTCCGTGGCGGCGCCCCGGCCGGTGCCGCGGCCGGCGCGGGCCAGGCAGCGGGCGAGTCCGGCGACGGTGTCCGGGGCGATCATCTCGGCTGCTGAGGGCACGGCGGAACTCCTGCGATCGGTGGCGGTCGCCGTGGACGCCTTCCGCTCGCCCCGGCCCGTGTAGCGTGGCACACCCCACTGACAACGAGCGGCCGCCGCGGGGCGGCGCGGTGGCCGCGGCCGGACGGCCGGAAGGGGTGGGGACGGTGCCGTACCGGGGCCTGATCGTCGACTTCGCGGGCGTGCTGACCACCCCGCTCGGAGAGGCCGTGCGCGGCTGGTGCGCGCGCAGCGGACTCGCGCCGGACACCTGGCGGCGCGCCCTGGTGGACGACCCGGCCGGGCGGGCGCTGTACGGGGAGCTGGAGCTGGGCCGGATCACCCAGCGGGAGTGGAACCGCCGTACCGCCGCGCTGATCGGCGTCGACCCGGACGACCTGATGGGCCGGGCGCACGCGGAGGTGCGGGCCGTCCCCGCGATGGTGGAGCTGGTGCGGGCCGCCCGTGCGGCGGGCCTCGCCGTCGCCCTGCTCTCCAACTCCTACGGCTTCGACCCCTACGACCCGTACACCGCCACCGGGGTCTGGGACCTCTTCGACGTCCGGGTGATCAGCGGCGAGGAGGGCCTGGCCAAGCCGGACCCGGACATCTACCGGCTCACCCTGGAGCGGCTCGGCCTGCCGGGCGAGGCCTGCGTCTTCGTCGACGACCGCGCCGTGAACCTCGGCCCGGCCGAGGCGCTGGGCATCACCGCCGTCCACGCGGACGGCCCCGGCACGGCGGGCGCGGTGGCCCGGCTGCTGGGCCTGCCGTAGCGCCCGCGGTCCGCGGCCCGCCCGCCGGAACAGGGGTGACAGCGGGACCGTGGGTGTGCGACGCTTCGCGCGCGTGCTCGAACGCGTGCGCGGGGACCGGGGGTTGCATGACCGAGGATGTGTCGCCGGACAGGCTGCGGCCCCGCCCGACGGGCGGGGGAGCCGCCGGCGGTCGGACGGTTCCGCTGCTGCTGGTCGGCGGCGGACTGCTGCTCGCCGCCGCGGCGCTGCGCCCGGGCGGCGGCGTCCTGGGGACGCCCGGCGACCCGGTGGTCGGCTCGACCGGCCTCGTGGTGCTGCTCGCCCTCGGCTGGGCCGGGCTGGTCGGACGGTTCGCGGCGCGCTTCCGTGCGGAGGTCCGCTCCCTGACCGGGCCGACGCCCCGGGCCGAACGCCTGCGGGAGGCCGCCGTGCTGCTGGTGGCCGGTGCCGCCGCGCTGGTCCCGCTGCTGGCGCTGCTGCTCCACAGCCGGGTGCGGGAACCGGCCGGGCCCGAGGAACGGAGGCCCGGGATCCCGCCGGAGGCGGCCCCGACGGAACCCCCGCAGGACGGCCCGCCGGCCGATGACGGCAATCTGCTCGCCCCGCTGCTGTACGTGCTCGTCGTGGTGCTCGCGGTCCTCCTGCTCGTGGCGCTCGTCCGGATGCTGCTGAGGCGGTACCGCGTCCCGTGGCGGGTGCGCGCGCTCCCCGGCGTCGTCATCGGCGGCGTTCCCGGGGAGGACGCGCTCGCGGCCGCCGTCGCCACCGGCCGGCGCTCGCTGCACGGTGCCGACGCGCGGGCCGCCGTGATCGCCTGCTACGCCGCGATGGAGGGCTCGCTGGCCGCCTCCGGCCTGGAGCGGCGGGTCAGCGACAACCCGGCGGAGCTGCTGGAGCGGGCGGTGGCGGACGACCGGGTCGACCGGGCCCCCGCGTACGCGCTCACCGAGCTGTTCCGGGAGGCCCGGTACTCCTCCCACCCGATGGACGACGGCCATGTGCGCCGGGCCCGCGCCGCCCTGGACGCCATCGCCGCCCGCCTGGCCGCGGCCGGGGAGCAGTCCGCGGCCGGGGATCCCGCCGCGGCCGGGGAGCCCGCCGCGTCCGACCGGACCGGGCGGCCCGCGCCCGACCGTACCGCCGCGCCCCGGAGCCACCGATGAGCAGTGCCCCCGCCCGCCGCCCCGGCGGGACCTCCGAGGAGGGCCGGACGCCGGCCTGGTCCGGCTCCGTCCGGCACAGCCTGCTCGAACTGGCCGTCGTCGCCGTCCTGGCCGAGCTGCTGCTCGCCCTGGTCGGCGGCCGGTCGGCGGCCGTCGCCGGAGCGGTCCTGCTCGGGGTCGCCGCACTGGTCACCGGCCGCTACGTGGCCGGCGCCGGGGCCCTGGACGTGGGCCTGCGCCGCCGGCCGCGGCTGATGGACTCGCACGAGCCCGGCCTCGCCGACTGGCGCTGGACCGTGCGGCAGGGGACGGCGCCGGACGGCGACGCCCAGCCGCTCCGCGGCCGGCTCCAACGGCTGTACGCCGCCCGGCTGTCGGAGGCCCACCAGGTCTCGCTCACCGCCGACCGGGAACGGGCGGCGGAGCTGGTCGGCGCCGGTCTCTGGCCCTGGATCGACCCGATCGGCGAGCCCCCGGCCCCGACCGTCCCGCCGGACGTCCTGCGGGCGCTCGTCGACCGGCTGGAGGCCCTGTAGCCGTCCGGTCGCTCCGCCTACCGCTCGTCGGATCATCGGCTCACCGGCATTGTCGGCCGGGACCGTCCGGTCGGGCGTCCTTCCCCCGGCAAACCCACCGCCGGGCCGCCCGCGCTCACCCGGCCCCACCGTCCCCACCGTCCCGTCAGGAGAACCATGACCTCCGCCGTTCCGGCACCCACCGCCCCCGACGGGCCCGGCGCGCTGACGCCCCAGCAGGCCGGGGAGCGCGCCCGCGCGGTGCTGAAGGAGATCGAACGCGCCGTCGTCGGCAAGCCCGACGCGCTGCGCCTGGTGATGCTGGGCATCGTCGCCGGCGGCCATGTGCTGATCGAGGACCTGCCGGGGCTCGGAAAGACGCTGCTGGCCCGCTCGTTCGCGACCACCCTCGGGCTGGACTTCCGCCGGATCCAGTTCACGCCCGACCTGCTGCCCTCGGACGTCACCGGCGCGCCGTTCTACGACCAGCGCAGCGGCGAGATGGTGTTCCGCCCCGGCCCGCTCTTCACCCAGCTGCTGCTGGCGGACGAGATCAACCGCACCCCGCCGAAGACCCAGGCCGCGCTGCTGGAGGCGATGGCCGAGGGCCAGGTCTCGGTGGACGGCGCCACCCGCCGGCTGCCGCAGCCCTTCGCGGTGATCGCCACCGCCAACCCGATCGAGTACGAGGGCACCTACGCGCTGCCCGAGGCCCAGCTGGACCGCTTCCTGCTCCGGGTGCGGATGGGGTACCTGTCCACCGGCCTGGAGGCCGCGATGCTGCGGGCCCGGCTGGACCGCTCCGCCCCCGAGGCGGTTCTCGACGCCGTCAGCAGCCCCGCCGAACTGCTCGCCGTGCGGGCGGCGGTGGAGCGCGTGGAGGTCGAGGACGACCTCGTCGACTACGTCATCGCGCTGGTCGACGCCACCCGCAACGATCAGCAGATCCAGGTCGGCGCCTCGCCGCGCGGAGGCCTCGCGCTGGTGCAACTCGCCCGCGCGCACGCGATGCTGGAGGGCCGCGACTACCTGATCCCGGAGGACGTCAAGGCGCTCGCCGTTCCCGCGCTCGCCCACCGCATCACGCTGAAGCCGGAGTTGTGGGTGCGCCAGGTCGAGGCGGACGAGGTGCTGGCCCGGGTGGTCGCGGGCGTCCCGGCGCCGCAGACCGTGCCACGGGCGGGGGCGTCCTCCGCCGGGGCGTCCGAGGGCGCCGCGCGGTGACCGTTCCGCCTCCCGCCGTCCCACAGCCCGCCGCCGACCCGGTGACCGCCCGGATCATCGTCCGCAGCACCCGGGCCACCGCGGACGGCCTGCCCAGCACCCCGCCCTCGCCGCACTGGACGGCCACCGAGCGGACCCTGCGGCTGCTCACCGTCGCCACCGTCGCCGCCGCGGCGGCCCTGGTCACCGGCCACGGCTGGCTGCTGGCCCTGGCCGCCGCCCCGGCCGCGCTGCTCGCCCTGGCCGCCCCGGGCGGCAGCCGGCCCGCCGACCTGGCCGCCACCGCCACCGTGGAGCCGCGCCGCTGCTTCGAGGGCGAGCGCATCACCGCCCGCATCGAGATCCGCCACGACGGCCGGACCGGCCCGCTCGACCCCACCATCGCCCTGGGCCCCGGTGTCGCCCTGGAGGGGCTGACCGTGCGCCCCACCGGTGTGGACCTCGCCCTGCGCGCCGACAGCTGGGGCCGCTGGAGCCTGGGCGCCGTCGACATCGACGTCCACGACGCGGGTGCGCTGGCACGCCGCACCGTGCGGACCGACCTCGGGACCGCGGACGTCTTCCCGGTGCCCGCGACGGCCCGCCTCACCCCGATCCCGGTCCGGCTGCCCGAGCGGCTCGGCGAGCACACCACCCGCCACGACGGCACCGGAGTCGAGGTGGTCGGCGTCCGCCCGTACGTCCACGGCGAGCGCCAGCGGCGCATCCACTGGCCCTCCACCACCCGCCGCGGCAGCATCCAGATCAACCAGTTCGCCGCCGAACGCGCCTCCGACGCCGTCGTCCTGCTCGACACCTTCGACGACGTCCACGACCCGGCGACCGGGCTGTCCAGCCTGGACGAGAGCCTGCGCGCCGCCACCGGACTGACCCGCGCCTACCTGCGCCGGCACGACCGGGTCGGGCTGATCGCGGTGGGCGGGCAACTGCGCTGGCTCGCCGCCGGCACCGGCGACCGCCAGCTCCACCGGATGGTCGAGAGCGTGCTGGAGGTCCGCCAGGACCGGGCCCGCCGCGGGCCCGCCGTGCCCCGGCTGCCGCTGTCCGCGCTGCCGGCCCACGCCCTCGTCTACGCGTTCACACCGCTCGCCGACCAGCGGATCCTGGAGGTGCTCGGCCGCATCGGCGACCACGGCAACCCGCTGGTCGTGGTGGAGATCCCGGTCGGCGAGCCCGTCGTCGAAGCGGACGACGAGACCGGCGCGCTGGCCCTGCGGCTCTGGCACGCCGAACGGGAGGCGATGCGCGCGGCCCTGCGCGCCCGCGGCGTCCCGGTCGCCCGCTACACCCCCGGCGAGGCGCTCGACCTCGCCCTCGCGCCGCTGCTGCGCCGCCGGATCGGAGGAGGCTCCCGATGACGGACACCGTGCTGCGGTGGGCCCCGAGGCTGGAGCGGGGACTGCTCCGCCTCGTGGCCGACGCCCTGCTGCTGGCCTCCGCCGGGGTGGGCGCCGAGGGCGGCGCGGCCGCCCGGGTCGGCCCGATCGGGGTGGCCGCCCTGCTCGCCCTGGCGACCTGGGCGGCGGCGCCGCCGCCCGAACCGCCGCGCCGCCCGACCACCTGGCCGGCCCGCCTGGCCACCCGCCGCACCACCCTGCTGGCGACCGGCTGCGTCCTGCTCGCCGCGGTCGGCGAGCCCGGCGCCTGGCGGGGCGCGGCCGTCGCCGTCCTGCTCACCGGCTACCTGCTCCTCCTCGACGCCTTCGGCCCCGAGCGCCGCCGCCCGCGGCCCACCCACGCGCTCGCCGCCCTGACGGCCTCGGCGCTCGTCCTCCCGGCGGCGTTCGCCGACACCGGGGCGGGCGAGTGGTCCCGCCCGGTGGCCCTGCTCGGCGTGCTGACGGCGGCCGTCGGCGTGGGCCTCGCCCTGCGGCCCCGCCGAGGGGAGAACTGATCGCCCCCGCCTGATCCGGCCAAGTTCCCGGTCGGCGGCTCCGGCGCGCCCTGTGCGCGCTCTGCACCCTTCCTCCGGCTTGCACACACCCCGTCCCGGTACCTGGTCATTGGCGCACTTTGTCCAGCGGTGATCGGGAGAATCCCGGGCCGCATCGTCGGAGATACCGGCAGGAATTGTTCCATTCATGTCCGATAAATCCGGATGGACCAATTCCAGGTGGCCGAACCCGGATATATCCGGAGATCCGGAAGTCCGAAGCAAGGGAATCCTTGGATAAGTTCGGAGCCGACCGGTCGAGGGACCGGTCGACACCGGGAGGAAATGCGATGAAGCTCGTCAAGCGCACCGCCGCCCTTGCCGCCACGACGGCCCTGCTGGCCGGCGGGGCGACGTTCCTGACCGCCGGCTCGGCCAGCGCCGCCTCCGGCTACGTCACCCTCACCAACCTCGCCACCAGCCGCGTCCTGGACAGCAACGGCAACGGCGACGTCTACACCCTGGGCGCCAACGGCGGCTCCTACCAGGTCTGGTGGGCCGAAGACCTGGGCGGCAACACCTTCACCTTCAAGAACCTGGCCACCGGTCGATGCCTCGACAGCAACGGCGCCGGCAACGTCTACACCCTCGGCTGCAACGGCGGCAACTACCAGAAGTGGGTCAAGGAGTGGGGTGGCAACGGCTGGTTCTACCGGGACGTCGCCACCGGCGGGTACCTGGACAGCAACGTCAACGGGAACGTCTACACCCTGGCTGGCAACGGCGGGAACTACCAGAAGTGGAACTGATCCCCGCATTCGCGAGGTAAAAGGCACCTGAACGGCCCTCCCCGGCGCCTCAATCGCCGGGGAGGGCGCTCGCGTTTTTCCGGAGAAAATCAGTGCACCCACGGTCGCGGCGGATCGGAAATCCGGATCGGCGCCGTACGCCGCGCGCCTCCGCGGTGCACGGCTCGCCCGATCCGGCCCGCCCGCCCGGCTGCGTCCGCCACGGGGACCGGGCGCTGAACCCTCCTCATGGGCCGTGAGGCTCAGTCATCAACCCTGGGCGGCATCGGTGTTGGCTCAGGTGTAGGGTCTCTAGCTGCGCTGGTGCGGACTCCGTCGACGCCGGAACGCATCGTGGTCGGCTCACTTTGGAGGACAGGTGCCAGCGGTCCAGCGGATTTCCTCTCGGAACGCCCGGTTTCAGCAGTGGGAGGCGCTGCTCACCAACCGGAAGAAGCGGAACCAGCTCCGCGAGTTCCTGGTCCAGGGAGTGCGGCCGATCTCGTTGGCGGTCGAGTACGGCTGGCCGATCAACGCCCTGCTCTACGACGATCGGCGGAAGCTGTCGGGGTGGGCGCAGGACGTGTTGCGGGCGGTCAAGGCCGAGCGGATCGCCATGGCCCCGGAGCTGCTGGCGGACCTCGGCGAGAAGGCCGAGGGTGCACCCGAGATGATCGCCGTGGTCGGTATGCCGGCGGACGACCTGAACCGGATCGCGGTCGGGCTGGACTTTCTGGGAGTCCTGTTCGACCGGCCCACCACTCCGGGCAACATCGGCAGCATCATCCGATCGGCGGACGCCTTCGGCGCGCACGGGATGATCGTCTCGGGGCACGCCGCCGACGTCTACGACTCGAAGGCGGTGCGGGCGACCACGGGCAGCTTGTTCTCGCTGCCCTCCGTCCGCGTCCCGGGGCCCACCGAGGTGGTGGCGTGGGTGGAACAGCAGCGGTCCGTCGGTCACTCGCTGGTCCTGCTGGGCACGGACGAGAAGGGCGATGCGGATGTCTACGACTTCGACCTCACCCAGCCCGTGCTGCTGCTCGTCGGGAACGAGACGACCGGGCTGTCCAGCACCTGGCGCGAGCTGTGCGACTTCACGGTGAGCATCCCGATGACGGGGGCGGCCAGTTCGCTGAACGCGGCGAACGCGGCGACTGCTGTCCTCTACGAGGCTTCCCGTCAGCGGATCGCCGCCGGGAAGCGCGCCCGCTGACTGCGGGCCTTTGAGCGGCTCCGGTTGCCGCAGGCCTGGACGAAGGCGATGCGGGAGGGGCACCTGTGGGTGGGGATTCCTGCTCCGCCTGGCGTTCTGCGCCCCGCCGGATGCATCCGGCGGGGCGCAGAACGGTTCAGGCGTGGTTGGGGAGTTCGCGGGTGCGGATGGCGGTGAGGAAGGACTGCCAGGCGGTGGTGGTGAAGGTCAGGGTGGGGCCGTCGGGGTCTTTGCTGTCGCGGACCGGGACGGTGGCGGCGGGGCCGTCGGCGACTTCGATGCAGTTGCCGCCTTCGCTATTGCTGTAGCTGCTCTTTCGCCATGCCAGGTCAGTTGACACGTCCGTACCCCTCCGTTGCCAGCTTCTGCATCCAGGACAGCGAGTCCTGGGGGTTCATTGCGGATTCCGAGAGCCGAGCGAACGCAAGTTCGTGGTGGGCGATGTCCGATTCCCGCTCCATAAAGAGGCTGCTGGTCAGTGCTTCGACATAGACCACGTCGCCCGGAACATCGGCGAAGGAGAGGATATGGAAAGCCGTGTTCATCGACGCATGCGCTCCTGTGGAGAAGGGCAGGACTTGGATCGTCACCTCGTACCTCTCCACCAGTTCGATGAGATGAAGGACCTGCTCCCTCATGACGTGCGGACCGCCGATCGGGCGGCGAAGCACTGCCTCGTTGAGGATCGTCCGGACGATCGGCGGGTCGGCGCGGTGGAAGATCTCCTGCCGCTGGATCCGAAGCTTGACTCGACGCTCGATCTCGTCCGAACTCGGGGCTGATGGCGAGATCCGGAAGATGGCGCGAGCGTAGTCGGCCGTCTGGAGGAGGCCTGGAACCAACTCGATCTCGTAGGCGCGGATGCGGGCGGCGTCGGACTCCATGCCGACGTAGGTCTGGAACCAGTCGGGGAGTGCATCGCCGTAGTCGTGCCACCAACCGCGCTGTGTGCTGCGGCGGGTGAGGGAGATGAACTGCCGCAGTTCGGCCTCGTCGGTGACGCCGTACAGTTCAAGCAGGGCGCGGACGTCCGATTCCTTGAGGGTGGTCTGACCGGACTCGATGCGCGAGATCTTGGTCGCGCTGAACCGCAGCGCGTCGGCGGCCGCCTTCGCTTGAAGCCCTGTCCGTTCGCGCAGTCGTCGCAGCTCGGAGCCGAGCCTACGCCGCAGCACCGTCGGACTGTCCACTCTGCTCGCTCCCTCTCGGTTGACGTCGAGTCACAGTCTGCCACCTCCCTCGGTGATCACAAGCCCCTTGCGGTGAGACGCAATTGCGCTGGGATGCGCTTGCGAAGTGAGGCCATTGCAGAGCATGCTACACGCGGTAACTCGACGGATCGTCTGAGTGATCGGGCGGCTGGTCGCCGGGCATTCCTATGCCCTCACCGGCCCGCCTCCGGTCGCACCACGCCTTCAACTCCCTGTACCTGGAAGGTGAATCCGCCATGTCCTCCTGCAACCCCCTCCCCTCCTCCCTCTCCATCTGGCTGCCGCGCAGCAGGCGCTCGCCGGGTGAAGCGCGCCGATTGCTCGAACGTCTGCTCGCCGATGCTCCCGGAGGCGAACGCTTCATCGAGGCCGGGCAGTTGCTCGTCAGTGAGCTGGTTACCAACGCTGTTCTGCACGGGACGCCGATGGGGCGGCAGGTTCAGCTCGTCGTCTCCGTCGACCGTCGGCGGCTCCGCATCGAGGTGCACGACGCCCGGGGTGAGCGGGGGTTGGTGCTCCGGGCCGCGAGTGGGGAGGACGAGTCCGGGCGGGGGCTGGCCCTGGTCAAGTTGCTGGCGCACCGGTGGGGTTGCCTCCCCCGGGAGGGCGGCGTGGGCAAGGTCGTATGGGCCGAGGTCGAGTCGCCCGTCGGGCGTGCCCGGTGACGCCGGCGCGGCTCGTCAGCGTCGAGGTCGCCGGCCTCGTCCCGCCCACGACCTACGTCCTCCTCTCCGAGGCCCTGGCCGATCTGTGGGCGGCCGTCCGCTTCCAGCCCATGAGCCGCTCGCAGTGGCAGCAGCTGGAGTGCTGCCTCGCCGGCCCCGGCGCAGAGCGCTTCGTTGCCGAACGCCTCGACAGCGACGGCGTGTTGGAGCTCCCCGCCGGAGAGGCCCGAATCCGGCTGCGCCGGGTCACTCCGTGAAGTCGTCCCCCGCCGGCTCCGGTCCGGTAGCGGGGTCGCGGGTCAGCAGGTAGCGGGCGCCCGGGCCGGCGGCGCCGGCGCGGTCGGCGGCGTTGTAGAGGCCGCAGCGGGTGAGGGACAGGCAGCCGCAGCCGATGCAGCCGGTGAGCTTGGCCTTCAACCGCTCCAGCTCGGCGATCTGCTCGTCGATCCGGCTCTGCCAGGACTGCGCGACGCCGTCCCACTCGGCGCCGCTCGGGGCGCGGTGCTCCGGGAGGCGGTCCAGGGCGACCTTGGCCTCGTCCAGGGACAGGCCGACCCGCTGTGCGGCCCGGACGAAGGCGATCCGGCGCAGCGTGCCACGGGTGTAGCGGCGCTGGTTGCCGGTGGTGCGGGTGGCGTGGATCAGCCCCAGCTTCTCGTAGTACCGCAGCGCCGAGGCGGCCAGACCGCTGCGGTCCGCGAGCTGGCCGATGGTGAGGAGGTCGTGTCGGCCGGGGCTGTGGGCGCTCATGACAGCCACTGTAACGCTTGACTTGAAGTCGACTTCAAGTAGCAGCATCGAGGGCATGACGACGACCACCCCCACTCCTCCCGGCCACGCCGGGCTGCCGGGCCTGATGGCCCTGATGACCGGCGACGAGAAGCACGGCCCGGCCGCCACCTCCACGCTGGACGCGCTGTGGGTGCTGTACGACCGGGTCCTGCGGGTCACCCCGGACACCGCCGACGACCAGGACCGGGACCGCTTCCTGCTCTCCAAGGGCCACGGCCCGATGGCGTACTACGCCGTCCTCGCGGCCAAGGGCTTCATCGACCCGGCGGTGCTGCCCAGCTTCGGCGCGTACGACTCGCCGCTCGGCCACCACCCGGACCGGCTGCTGATCCCCGGGGTGGAGATCAGCTCCGGCTCGCTGGGCCACGGCCTGCCGATCGGGGTCGGTACGGCGCTCGGCCTGCGTGCCCAGGGGCTCACCGGCCCGGCGGTCTGGGTGCTGCTCGGGGACGCCGAGTTCGACGAGGGCTCCAACCACGAGGCGGTGGCCTTCGCCGGTGCCTACGGGCTGGACCGGTTGCACGCCCTGGTGATCGACAACTCCTCCGCCACCCTCGGCTGGCAGGGCGGCATCGCCGCGCGCTTCGCCGCCGAGGGCTGGTCGGCGGAGACGGTGGACGGCCGCGACCACGAGGCGCTGTACGCGGCCTACACCGCCGAACACCCGGGCCGGCCCCGGGCCGTGGTGGCCCGTGTCGAGCCGAAGACCGCCTGAGCCGAAGACCGCCCGAGCCGAAGAGGGGACCGGAGAACCGTGGACACCATGCGCGACCGCTTCATCGAGACCACCGCCCGCCTGCTGGACGAGGACCCGCGCCTCGCCCTCGTCCTCGCCGACATCAGCGCCGCCGGCTTCAAGGAGGCCGCCGAGCGGCACCCGGACCGGCTGATCAACGTCGGCATCCGCGAGCAGCTGCTGATCGGCGCCGCCGCCGGCCTGGCCTTCACCGGGATGCGCCCGATCGCCCACACCTTCGCCAGCTTCCTGGTCGAGCGGCCCTTCGAGCAGGTGAAGCTGGACCTCGGCCACCAAGGCGTCGGCGCCGTGCTGGTGAGCGCGGCCGGCTCCTACGACTGGCCGGCCGGCGGCCGTACCCACATGGCGCCGGGCGACGTCGCGCTGCTGGACACGCTGCCGGACTGGACGGTGCACGTGCCCGGCCACCCGGACGAGGCGGAGCGGCTGCTGCGCCACGCGGTCGCGGACGGTGACCGCAAGGTGTACGTGCGCCTCTCCGTGCACGCCAACGAGAGCGCCGTCCCCGTCGAGCCTGGCCGGTTCACGGTCGTCCGGCGGGGCACCCGGGGCACCGTGATCGCGGTCGGCCCGATGCTGGACGCCGTGCTCGCCGCCACCGGGAACCTGGACGTCACCGTGCTGTACGCGGCCACCGTCCGGCCGTTCGACGGCGCTGCGCTGCGGGCCGTCACCGAGCGCGACGCCGATGTGGTGCTGGTCGAGCCGTACCTGGCCGGGACCTCCGCCAACGAGGCGCACGAGGCGCTCGCCGACCGTCCGCACCGGCTGCTGGCCCTCGGCGTGCCGCGGGCCGAGCACCGGCAGTACGGTTCGATCCCGGAGCACCTGGCCGCCTACGGCCTGGACGCGCACGGACTGCGGGACCGGATCGGGGACTTCCTCAAGTGACGGACCGTCAGAGGTGCAAGATGGCGACCGAGTCGGCTTCGAGGGCGAACCGCCCCCCGGTGGCGGAGTGTCCGCCGAACGCCGCCACCACCTCCCCCTCCATCGGCCATGAAGCGCGCCCCGCGCCGAGGTTGACCGCCACCCGGTAGGGCCCCCGGTGCACCACCAGCCACCCGGCGGCCTCGTCCACCTCGACCCGGACGGCCGCCAGGTCGGGATCCGAGAGCTCCGGGTGTTCCCGCCGCAGCCTGATCAACCGCCGGTGCCAGTCCAGCAGTTCGGAGTGCGGGGCGCGCCGCGGCTCCGTCCAGTCGAGGACGGAGCGCAGTACGGTGGCCGGCTCCTGCGGGTCCGGTACCGCGTCCGCCGACCAGCCGTGCTCGGCGAACTCCCGCCGCCGGCCCCGGCGGACGGCCTCGGCGAGATGGGGGTCGGTGTGGTCGGTGAAGTACTGCCAGGGCGTGGCGGCGGCCCACTCCTCGCCCATGAACAGCATCGGGGTGAACGGCGAGGTGAGCACCAGTGCGGCGCCGCAGGCGAGCCGGCCGGGGGAGAGGCTGGTGGAGATCCGGTCGCCGAGCGCCCGGTTGCCGATCTGGTCGTGGGTCTGCAGGTAGCCGAGCAGCCGGTGCCCGTGGGCGGGTGGGAACGGCCGGCCGTGGTGGCGGTCGCGGAACGAGGACCAGGTGCCGTCGTGGAAGTACCCCCGGGTGAGGGTCTTGGCGACGGCGGCGAGCGGGGCGGCGGCGAAGTCCCCGTAGTAGCCCTGGGACTCGCCGGTGAGGGCGGTGTGCAGGGCGTGGTGGAAGTCGTCGCTCCACTGGGCGGCGATGCCCTGTCCGCCGGCCTCGCGCGGCGCGGTGGTGCGCGGGTCGTTGAGGTCGGATTCGGCGATCAGGAACAGCGGGCGGTTGGTGGCCACCGCCAGCCGGTCGACCTCGCCGGCGAGTTCCTCCAGGAAGTGGACGGCCCGGTCGTCGGCGAGGGCGTGCACCGCGTCCAGCCGCAGGCCGTCGATCCGGTAGTCGCGCAGCCAGGCGAGGGCGCTGCCGATCAGGTAGGCGCGCACCTCGTCCGAGCCGGGCGCGTCGAGGTTGACGGCCGAGCCCCACGGGGTGTGGTGCCGGTCGGTGAAGTAGGGGCCGAACATCGGCAGGTGGTTGCCGGCCGGGCCGAGGTGGTTGTGGACCACGTCGAGGATCACACCGAGGCCCTTGCGGTGCGCGGTGTCGACGAAGCGCTTCAGCCCCTCCGGGCCGCCGTAGGGCTCGTGCACGGCCCAGAGCGAGACGCCGTCGTACCCCCAGCCGTGCTTGCCGGGGAACGGGCAGACCGGCATCAGCTCGACGAAGTCGACGCCCAGCTCCACCAGGTGGTCCAGCCGGGCGGCCGCCGCGTCGAAGGTGCCGGCGGCGGTGAAGGTGCCGATGTGCAGCTCGTACAGGACGGCGCCGGCGAGCGGGCGGCCGCGCCAGCCGGTGTGCGACCACAGGAAGGCGGCGTGGTCGACGGCCCGACTGGGGCCGTCGGGGCCGTGCGGCTGCCGGGGCGAGCGCGGGTCGGGCAGCGGGCGGCCGCCGTCCAGCACGAAGGCGTGGTCCCCGGCGGGCGCCTCGCCGTGCCACCACCCGGCGCGGGCGCCGTCGCGCGCCAGCGGGTGGTGCGCGCCGTCGACGGCCACCTCGACCCGCTCGGCGGCGTACGGCGCCCAGACCTCGTACCTCATGCGCCGCTCCTGGTCAGCAGGGCCACCGGAAGGTCGGCCAGCAGGTCCTTCACCAGCACGGGGCCGGACGGGACGGGGCGGCCGGTCAGTTCGTCGGTCCACCCGCCGCCGTCGGGCAGGTGCAGTTCGGTGCCGCGCCAGCCGCCCTCGCGGGCGAGCCCGTAGGGCAGGCGGGTGACGACGGTGAGGACGTCCGGTCCGCGCCCGAAGGCCAGCAGGTGGCCGGCGGCCGGGCCGACGGCGGTGAGCGGCCGGTGGGCGCCGAGTCGGCGGGTGCGGCGCAGGTGCAGGGCGGTCGTGGTGAGGTGCAGCTTCTCGCGGGCGAGGTCGCCCGGGCGGGCCACCGGCGAGTCGGTGAGCCGCACCGCCAGCGCCCCGAGGTCGACGGCGCGCCGGTTGTCCGGGTCGACCAGGGTGTACAGCGGCTCCTCGCTGCCCTGGTAGAGGTCCGGCACGCCGGGCACGGTGAGGTGCAGCAGCGCGGCGGCCAGCGTGTTGGACCGCGCGTACGGGGCGAGCGCGGCCACGTACCCCTCGATCCGGGGGAGCAGGCCGGGGTTGCCGAAGACGGCGTGGACGCGGTCGGCGAGGGCGCGTTCGAAGCGGACGTTCTGGGTGGTCCAGGAGGTGTGCACCTTGGCCTCCCGGGCGGCCTTGAGCACGGCGGCGACCAGCCGTTCGGGGGTGGCCGGCCAGGCGGCGACCAGGGTCTGCCAGAGCGGCCAGTCGCTGTCGGGGTCGAAGCGGGAGCCGTGTCCGGGCTCGTGCCCGGGCCCGGCCGCGGTGGACCAGGCGGCGGCCTCGGCGGCCCAGGCCTCGGGCTGCTCGGCCAGCACGGCGAGCCGGGCTCGGGCGTCGGCGCTCCGCTTGGTGTCGTGGGTGGAGAGCGCCGTCATGGTGTGCGGCCAGTGCCGTTCGACGTAGTGGCACCAGGCGTGGAAGTCCTCGGGCCGCAGCCCCGGCCGGGCCGGCTCGCCGCCGACCTCGTTGAGGCTCAGCAGCGCGTTCCACCGGTAGAAGGCGGTGTCCTCGACGCCCTTGGCGGCGACCGCGGCGGCGGTCTGGGCGAAGCGGACGGCGAACTCGTCCTGCTCGGGCCCGCGGCCGAGCGCGCCCTCGGCGAGGCCGGCGACGAAGCGGTCGGTGGCGTCGGTGGGCTCGCCGTCGGAGCCGAGCGCCTCGCGCAGCTGCGCGGCGGAGGCCTCCGGCAGCGGCTCCCCGGGCCGCGCGTACGGCCGGTACGCGGGGTAGCCGGTGAGCAGCCGGCGCAGTGCGGTGCGCAGCCGCCACGGCGGGTGGTCGGCGTGCGCGGGCTCGGCGGCGCCGAGCCGGACGGCCAGCCGGACCAGCCGCTCCACCTCGGTGGCCAGCTCGCCCTCGGGCCCGGTCATGTCGGCCCGCCCCCGCCGGGCGGCGGCCTGCGCCGGGTGCGGGTCGGCGCAGGGTTCGCCGCCCGGGGGCGCGCCGGTGAGGAAGGCCTCGTACGCCCCGGCCAGCCGGCAGGCGCCGGCGTGGTCGGTGAGCACCCCGTCGATCCGGCGCAGCGCGTCGTACCCGGTGGTGCCGGCGCACGGCCAGTCGGCGGGCAGCCGCTCGTCGCCGGTGAGGATCTTCTCGACGACCGTGTACGCGCCGCCGGTGGCCTCGGCGAGCCGCTCCAGGTAGCCGCGCGGGTCGGCGAGCCCGTCCGGGTGGTCGATCCGGAAGCCGTCCAGCACGCCCTCGCGGTGCAGCCGCAGCAGCACGCCGTGGGTGGCCTCGAACACCTCGGGGTCCTCGACCCGGACCGCGATCAGCTCGTTGACGGTGAAGAACCGCCGGTAGTTCAGCTCGGTGCGGGCCAGCCGCCACCAGGCCGGCCGGTACCACTGGCGGGCGAGCAGCTCGGGCAGCGGGAGGTGTTCGGTGCCGGGGCGCAGCGGCAGCACGTGGTCGTGGTAGCGGAGCGTGTCGCCGTCGACGGCGAGCTGGTCGAGGACGGCGCCGAGCCGGTCGCCGAGCAGCGGCAGCAGCACCCGGCCGCGGTCGGGGGCGTCCGGTGGGCCGGACAGCGCCTGCCAGTCGATGTCGAACCAGCGGGCGTACGGCGAGTCGGGGCCGTCCCGCAGGACCTGCCAGAGCGGCCGGTTGAGGTGCTCGGGGGCGGGCACGGCCATGTGGTTGGGCACCACGTCGGCGAGCAGCCGCAGGCCGTGCCGGTGCGCCTCGGCGGCCAGCTCGCGCAGGGCGGGCTCGCCGCCGAGCTGCTCGGCGATCCGGCCGTGGTCGACGGTGTCGTAGCCGTGCGCGGAGCCGGGTACGGGTTCCAGCAGCGGGGAGAGGTGCAGATGGGAGACGCCGAGGGCGGCCAGGTAGGGGACGGCGGCGGTGGCGTCGCGCAGGGTGAAGCCGGGCTGGAGCTGGAGCCGGTACGAGGCGGTGGGGTACGTGCCGGGGGCGACGCTCCGGGCGGTGGTCGGGCGGCGGGACGGATCGAACGACGGGACGGAAGCGGCCGGGCGTGGCGGCGCGGGCTCGGCGGCGTGGGTCATGCCTCCATGCCTACCCGGCGGGGCGCGGGGGCAAGACCCGTTGCTGGCCCGAACAGGTGAGCGGGCGGACGTCGGAGGTGCTCAGTGGCCCCGGCGCCGCCACCCTCGGGGCACCGTGAAGTAGCCCGGACGCTGCGGACCGCCGGCCCCCGAACGGCCGAGCCGCAGGATCAGGCCGTGCTCGGCGCGGGCGGCCGCCACCAGGACGGCGGCGCCCGGGTCGTCGGTGTACTGGGAGAACGAGCTGTTGAACATCGTCGGGGTGGGCTCGGGGAGCGGCCGCCCCGGTTCGTCCCAGGTCAGGGTCGCTTCCGGCACGTACAGCCGGGGACTGTCCCGCGGCGAGCCGTCGGGGTGGCGGCCGCCGTGCCGGTAGTACGCCAGCGCGGCGGCGACCGAGCCGGGCGGGTGCGGCTGCCGGGGGTCGTGGTGCAGGCCGGTGCCCCAGTCGGCGACCCCGGCCGCCCCGATCCGGCGCAGCAGGTCCGGGACGTCCGGTCCGGCGGCGAAGTAGGCGGTCGCGGCGAGCTGGCAGACCAGCTCCAGGCGGCGGCCGGGGTCGAGCCCGAGCCCCGGGGTGACGTGCCGGTCGTCGATCCGGGTCACCAGGTGGGTGATCCCGTCGACCGCGCCGAGCCGCGTGATCAGCCCCTCGACCGCGGCGCGCTCGGCGGCCCGGGCCGCCTCCGCCTCCGGGGTGCGGGCGCGCGCGAGCACCCACCGGCGCGGGGGCGGGCGGCGGATCGTCGCGTCCGCGACCCGGCCGGGGACGGACAGCAGCAGCCCCAGCAGCAGTTCCGTCCCGCTCGATCGATCGCCCACCGCGTCCGCCGCCCCTTCGCCGCCGGTTCTCCCGGGGACCACCGTGGCCCGTGCGGCGGCCGGTGCGCAAGGTCCGTCGGCGAACCGGGACGCGGACGTGGCTCAGGCGGGACGCTGCAGCACCATCAGCGAGCGGTCGGTGAGCCAGAGGGCGTCCCCGGCCTTGACCCGGGCCCCGGAGCCCGGCGCGGGCAGCCGGGGCGCGGCGGTGTCCACCACCACCTGCCACTCCTGCCCGTGGCCGGCCGGCACGGTGAACTCCAGCGGCTCGAAGTGCGCGTTGAACATCAGCAGGAAGGAGTCGTCGACGATCCGCCCGCCGCGCCGGTCCGGCTCCGAGATGGCGTAGCCGTTCAGGAACACGGTGAGCGACTTGGCGTAGCTGGCGCCCCAGTTGCGCTTGGTCATCTCCTCCCCGCCGGGGGTGAACCAGGCGATGTCGGTGAGGTCCTCGTACTCGCCGCCGCCCCCGCCCTCCCCGGCCGGCCGGCCCGGGACCGGGCGGCCGTGGAAGAAGCGCCGGCGCCGGAACACCGGGTGGTCGCGGCGCAGCCAGACCATCCGCTGGGTGAACTCCAGCAGTT
This sequence comes from Kitasatospora sp. NPDC057692, assembly GCF_042799475.1. Taxonomy (NCBI): domain Bacteria; kingdom Bacillati; phylum Actinomycetota; class Actinomycetes; order Kitasatosporales; family Streptomycetaceae; genus Kitasatospora; species Kitasatospora sp. NPDC057692. The sequence goes on from NZ_JBHVIV010000002.1 coordinate 188,419, forward strand.
GGGTCCGCGGCCCCTCGCCCTCGGGCCAGTGCACCCAGGTGAGGTCGTTGTCCTGGCAGTAGGCGTTGTTGTTGCCCTGCTGGGTGCGGCCGAACTCGTCGCCGTGGGCGAGCATCGGCACGCCTTGGGAGAGCATCAGGGTGGCGAGGAAGTTGCGCTGCTGACGGGCCCGCAGCTCCTCGACCGCGGGGTCGTCGGTGGGTCCCTCGACGCCGCAGTTCCACGAGCGGTTGAAGGACTCGCCGTCCCGGTTGCCCTCGCCGTTGGCCTCGTTGTGCTTCTCGTTGTAGGAGACCAGGTCGCGCAGGGTGAAGCCGTCGTGGCAGGTGACGAAGTTGATCGAGGCGATCGGGCGGCGGCCGTCGTCCTGGTAGAGGTCCGAGGAGCCGGTGAGCCGGGAGCCGAACTCGGCGAGGGCGGCGTTCTCGCCGCGCCACAGGTCGCGCACGGTGTCCCGGTACATGCCGTTCCACTCCGTCCACAGCGGCGGGAAGTTGCCGACCTGGTAGCCGCCCTCGCCGAGGTCCCAGGGCTCGGCGATCAGCTTGGCCTGGGAGACCACCGGGTCCTGCTGGACGAGGTCGAAGAACGAGGAGAGCCGGTCCACCTCGTGGAACTGCCGGGCGAGGGTGGCGGCGAGGTCGAAGCGGAAGCCGTCCACGTGCATCTCGGTGACCCAGTAGCGCAGCGAGTCCATGATCAGCTGGAGCACGTGCGGGCTGCGCATCAGCAGGCTGTTGCCGGTACCGGTGGTGTCCTCGTAGAACCGCTGGTCCCGGGCGAGCCGGTAGTAGGACACGTTGTCCAGGCCGCGCAGCGAGAGCGTGGGCCCGAGGTGGTTGCCCTCGGCGGTGTGGTTGTAGACGACGTCGAGGATGACCTCGATGCCGGCCGCGTGCAGCGCCTTCACCATCGACTTGAACTCCTGCACCTGCTGGCCGCGGTCGCCGGTGGAGGAGTAGGAGGAGTGCGGGGCGAAGAAGCCGACGGTGTTGTAGCCCCAGTAGTTGGCCAGGCCGAGGTCGCGCAGCCGGTGGTCGCGGACGAACTGGTGCACCGGCATCAGCTCGATCGCGGTGACCCCGAGCTTGGCGAGGTGCTCGATGACGGCGGGGTGGGAGACGCCCGCGTAGGTGCCGCGGATCTCCTCGGGGATTCCCGGGTGCAGCTTGGTCAGGCCCTTCACATGGGCCTCGTAGAGCACGGTGCGGTGGTAGTCGGTGCGCGGTGGCCGGTCGGTGCCCCAGTCGAAGTACGGGTTGATCACCACGGAGTGCATGGTGTGCGGGGCCGAGTCGAGGTCGTTGCGGCGCTCGGGGGCGCCGAAGTGGTAGCCGTAGACGGACTCGTCCCAGTCGATGTGCCCGCTCATCGCCTTGGCGTACGGGTCCAGCAGCAGCTTGGCGCTGTTGTGCCGCTGGCCGAGGCCCGGGTTGTACGGGCCGTGCACGCGGAAGCCGTAGCGCTGGCCCGGCTGGACGCCGGGGAGGTAGGCGTGCCGGACGAAGGCGTCGGTCTCGCGCAGCTCGACGGCCGTCTCCGAACCGTCCTCGCCGAGCAGGCAGAGCTCGATCCGGTCGGCGCTCTCCGAGAACACCGCGAAGTTGGTGCCGGCCCCGTCGTAGGTGGCGCCGAGCGGGTAGGGGGTCCCTGGCCAGACCTGCATGGTTCCTCGACTTCCTTGCGTAGAACGTCCCTGCTTAGAAGGAGAGTTGGCGGACAGTCCGGTGGTCGGGGCAGGACTGCGGAGCGCGCCGGCCGGGAGCCGTGACGTACGGCGCACCGCCGCGGCACAGTCCGCATACTCCCCGACGCCTTCCCCGTCGGCGGGGCCATTCGCGCCGTGTTCGCCCGAACGGGTGTCCCCACGGGTGACCCCGCGGGGTCCCGGCGGTGTCCCGGGACCGCTCCGGCGCCGCCGCGGGGCCCAGTGGTGCGCGGGGCGGATGGGGCGGCCGGGGCGGTGCGCCGGGGCCGTCCGGCGCCGTGGTCCAACCGGCTGCGGGCGGTTCGCGGCGGGCAGTACCCTTGATCGTCCGGCCGTCCGGGGCTCGTGGCGGTCCATCAGGCGAACCGGCGGCGAACCGCCGGCGCGCCGGCGGCGCACCGTGCGGCCGACCGGCCGGACGGCAGGCAGACACTCCGAGCGGCCCCGGCGGCTCCCAGCAGGAACCAGGTGAGGTGGCGCATGGTGTTCCCCGCCGGCGGCCGTGGCGGTGGGCCCGGCGGCCCCGACCGGGGCGGCGCCCGCAGCGAGGCGCCGACGGTGGTCATGCGGCCCGCCCTGACCGGCGGGCGCTCGCTCCTCCCGGCCCAGGGCGGACCGGTGGAGGTCCCCGCGCTCGCCTGGTCCGGCGCCGAGTGGGAGGACGCCTACCAGCGGGTCCGCCTCTCCGGGCGCGCCTACGTCTGGCTCAACCTGGTCGAACAGCGGCTGCGCTCGCTCGTCGACGAGGTGCTGCACCCGATCTACGCGCCCGCCCACGGCGAGGACTGGGTCACCGCCGCGGCCGGCCCGGCCGGCGAGGAGTGGGCGCACCGGGCCGGCGCCGTGCGCGAGGTCAGCCGGCGCAAGGGCTACCTGCTGGACCCGGCCGACGACGACCCGCTGGTCTTCCTCACCCTGCCGCAGCTGCGCGAGCTGATGGTCCAGCACTGGCCCTGCTTCGAGCCCTACCTGGCGGACCGCCGGGAGATCGAGCTGGCCCTCGACGAGCTGGAGGTCGCCCGGCACGTCGTCTCCCGCAACCGCGTCCTCACCCCGACCGTCCTCGCCCAGACCGAGCGGGCCGCCGCCCGGCTGCTCGCCCTCCTCGACGGGGGCGCCGGCGCGGTGCCCGCGGACGTGGTCGAGTCGCTGGTGGCCGGCCGGTACGCGGACGTCGTCGCCGTCCACCCCGACCGGGTCCGGCTCCAGCGCGACCTGCCGGTCGAGGACCTCCTCGACGGAGCCCGGCGGCTGGACGCGCTCGGCATCGGCCTCGGCATGCTCTGCCAGAACTACACCGGCAAGCGGCTGGTCCGGCTCGCCACCGACGGCTGCCGGGTCCGGCTGCTCTTCCTCAACCCGGCCAGCAGCGCCGTCCGCCGCCGCGAGCGCGAACTGGGCCTCGGGCGCGGCGAGCTGGGCCGCTCCATCCAGATGAACATCCTGCACGTGCGCCGGGTCCGGGCCGCGCTGCGCGACCAGGGCGGCTTCGAGATCCGGGTGTTCGACGAGACCCCGCGCTTCACCGCCTACCTGGTCGAGGGCGTGCCGTCCGCCGCGCCCGCCCCCGGCGGCCGCCGCCAGACCCGCGACCTCGGGGTCGTCCAGCCCTACCTGCGCCGCGCCCGCGGCATGGAGTCGCCCGCCCTCGTCCTGCGCGGCGGCGCCGGCCAGCAGCCGGGCGGCACGGACGCCGGGCTGCTGGAGGTCTACCGCGAGGAGTTCGAGGGCGTCTGGGCCGACTCCCGGCCGGTGTCCTGAGGCCGGGATCCCCCGCGCGGGGGACGCGGCCCCTCCCCGCGGTGGAGGCGGCGTGGCCGCGCCGGCCGGGATCGTGGAGGCAGCGGGCCGGCACCGGTCCGGCCGCCTCCGAGGAACGAGGTCCGACCATGCGCAAGCACCTGCCCGCCGTCGCGGCACTGGCGAGCACCCTGGCACTCGCCGCCCCGACGGTCGCCGCGGCCGCCCCGGCTCCGGCGTCCGCGCGCCTGCACGGATGGGCCGAGCTCGCCCCGCTCGGGCGCGTCCCCGATCCGACCCAGCTGCTCACCCTGGGCGTCGCCGCCCGCGGCGGCCGGGGCCACGCCACCATCCAGCACGTGTTCGACCGGGGCACCGACCGCCAGTTCACCGTCCGGGTGGAGGTCAGGGTGGACTGCCTCACCGAGACGGCCGGCACCGTCGTCCTCACCGGCACCGCCGACTCCACGACCTTCACCACCGGCCCCGCGCTGGACCCGGTGCCGCCCCTGCCGGGCACCTGGCACCCCGAGGTCGCCTTCACCTTCCGCCCCGACGGCGGGGACGGGTTCCGGATCGCCTGGTCGGGCATCCCCCGCGCCGTGGACGGCCCGCCCGTCGCCACCGCCTGCCAGGCCCCGGCCGACCCCGGCCCCGAACTCGGCACCGTCCGGGGCCGCTTCACCCACCGGGGCTGACCGGCCGGAGCAGATGGACGTCGACGGGGTCCTGCGCCTCCACCGTGAAGCCGTGCCGCTCGTACAGCCGGCGGGCGGCGCTGCCCTGGACGACCACCAGCCGCACCGGGACCCGCGCGGCGTCGGCCCGCGCCAGCACGTGCCGCAGGACGGCGGTCCCCAGGCCCCGGCCCTGGTACGCGGGGGAGAGGTAGAAGTGCTCCAGCAGCCGCCCGCCCGACCCGTCCCGTTCGTCCGGCCGGACGGTCACGCAGCCCGCCAGGGCGCCGCCGACCTCGACGACGGAGGTGTACCGGGTGGAGAAGGTGTCCCGCAGCCGCTGGCGGACCCGGTGCTCGTCGTAGCGGCCGAGCCGGACCAGGTCGGCGCGCATCACCTCGGCGCGCAACTCGGCGATCGGTTCGATGTCGGCGGGCCGACCCGGGCGCAGGGCCCACACGGGGGTGTCGCTGGTCACCCCCACAGTGTCCCAGCGGTCCCGGCGGCCCGGCCGGCGGACTTTCCGCCCGCCGGGCCGCAGCGGCTGCTACGGGACCAGGATCCACAGGTCGTACTTGCCGCTGTAGGGCCCGCGGCACTCGGCCCGGCCGGCGTAGGAGTCCCGCAGGTCGACGCAGTCCGACCAGGAGAAGCGGCCGATCTTCTTCCAGTAGCTCGTCACGCTCGCGGTGGACCCCGCGGTGTCGCTCGGAGCGGCCTGGGCGGTGGCGGCGGTGGTGCCCAGCAGGGCGGCGGCCGCGAGGGCCGCGCCGGACAGCAGGAGACGTGTGCGCATGTGCCTGTCCCTTCGTCATCCGCCGGGTGGCGGGATGGATGGCTGGTGCCACCGAATCCGCTCCGCCGCGCCCGCCACAACCCGGCGGCGGCGTCCCGGACGGCCGGACGGCGCCGACCTGCGGCACCGTCCACCGTCCCGGACACCCCCCGGACGGGCCCCGGACATCCCCCGGACGGCCCCATCCCGGCTCGGCCCGCGGCACGTGCGCGGTGGCGCCGTGGGAGTGCCGAAGCGGCGGGGCGGGGACGCCCGGGAGGTGTCCGGTGCGCGGGGGGCGAGGCCCCACCGGCCGGATTGTCGGAGGGGCGGGTGATGATAGGGGCTGTTTCGAGCAGAGGACGGAAGGACACACCCCTATGAGCTGGTGGCAGCAGCCACTGGTCGGCTTCGACCTGGAGACCACGGGCACCGACCCGGCCGTGGACCGCATCGTCACGGCCGCCCTCGTGGACACCGTCGGGGCCCGCCGGCTGAGCGCCACCGGATGGCTGATCGATCCGGGGGTCCCGATCCCGGTCGAGGCCGCGGCGATCCACGGGATCGGCGACGACCTGGCCCGGGCCAAGGGGCGGCCGGCCAAGGAGGCGGTGGAGGAGATAGCCGCCGCGCTGTGCGAGCGGCTGGCCGCCGGGCGGCCGGTGGTCGCCTTCAACGCGCCCTTCGACCTCTCGCTGCTCGACGCCGAGCTGCGCCGGCACGGCCTGCCGGTGCTCGCCGACCGCCTCGGCGGGCCGGTCGCGCCGGTCCTCGACGCGCTGGTCATCGACCGCGCCGTGGACAAGTACCGCAAGGGCTCCCGCACCCTCCAGCGGGTCTGCGAGGTGTACGGGGTCGAGCTGACCGACGCCCACGAGGCCGGCAGCGACGCCCTCGCCGCCGTCCGGGTCGCCGTCGCCCTCGCCGAGCGCTACCCCGACCGGGTCGGCGATGTCCCGGTGGCCGAGCTCCACGCCCGCCAGGTCGAGTGGTTCCGCGCCTGGGCCGAGGACCTCCAGTCCTGGCTGCGCCGCGGCAAGGACCCCGAGGCCGTCATCGACCCCCGCTGGCCCCTGCGCTGAACCCGCTCCCCAGCAGGCGGGCCTTGGCGGCGGTGAACTCGGCGGTGTCGAGGGCCCCGTCGCGGTGGAGTGCGGCGAGGCGTTCCAGGGCGGCGACGACCTCCAGGTCCGGGGCGGGTGCGGGGGGCGGGGTGTCCGCGACGGGCTCGGGGACGAGCGTGGCGAGGACGTTGTCCGGGTCGGCGGGGTCGTAGCGGACCTCGGCGGGGGCGCCCCGGCGGGGGGCGTCGTAGGCGGGGAAGAGGTCGGTGAGGGTGGTCCGGCGCTGCTCGCCGTCGGCGGTGGTGAACTCGACGGTGAGCCGCAGTTCCGGGTGGTCGTTGTAGGAGGTCCCGGTGTGGGTGAGGTCGGTGATCCGGCCGGGGACGGTGATGCCGTGGCGCTCCATCCGCTCCTTCCGCTCGGCCTGGCGCCGGGCGTCCACCCGGAAGGCGCGCCAGCGGCGGGCGCCCCAGCGGTCGAGGACGGCGGTGAGCAGGGCGAGCGGGAGGACGGGGACGAGCGGCCAGGGGTGGAAGGCGCCGTTGGCGAGGGCCGCGCCGAGCAGGCCGAGGGCGAGGCAGCCCAGCAGGACGCCCCGGTCGGAGGTGGCCGAGGGCTCGGTGGTGGGGGCGTCGCCGTGCGCGGTGGTGGCGGTGCCCACCAGGCACACCAGCCAGAGCAGGATCCCGCCGGCCAGGTACCCGGCGGTGCCGAACCCGTTGCACTGCTGCTCGGAACCGCAGGCGTCGGTGCCGAACGCGCGGACGAAGCCGGTGGCGGTGAGCCATCCGCCCGCCGCGGTGACCGCGGAGAGGACGACGAGTCCGATGATCCGACCGCTGTTCAGGCGCGGTCCGAGGGCGGTGGGTTGATCGGTGGCCATGGGGCGGAGTGTAGGGCCTCCTCCCCGGGGTCCGTCGGTCGGGCCGCGGCCGGCGGCCGGGGGCCGGTGGGCCCCCGGCGCCGGGGCGGCGGGAGAGGGGATCAGACCTCGGGGAAGTCGAAGGCGTAGCCCTCGGCCAGCAGCCAGGGGAGGAGCACCTTCAGGGCCTCGACGGTCTGGCTGCGGTCGCCGCCGCCGTCGTGCAGCAGGACGACGTCACCGGGGTGCAGCCTGGTCTGCACGGACTGGATGATCTTGTCGGTGCCGGGGAGGGACCAGTCGCGCGGGTCGACGGCCCAGCCGAGCGGCCGCAGGCCGAGGTCGGCGGCCATCCGCCGGTCCACGGCGTTGAACTGGCCGCCGGGGGCGCGGAACCAGCTGATCGGGGTGCCCGGTCCGGCGGCCTGGAGGATCATGTCCCGGGCGGCGGTGATCTGGTAGTACACCTCGTCGGGGGTGAGCTGGGCGAACGGCTGCGGGTGGTCGACGCTGTGGTCGCAGAGCCGGTGGCCCTCCGCGACGATCCGCCGGACGGCGGCGGGGTCGGCGGTGACCCGGTCGCCCACCACGCAGAAGGTGGCCTTGGCGCCGTACTGGGCGAGCAGGTCGAGGACGAGCGGGGTGGCGGGGCCGGGGCCGTCGTCGAAGGTGAGGGCGACCGTCCGCCCGCCGGAGGCGGTGTGGCGGGCGGTCTCGGAGGAGACGCCGCCGGCGGCGGGGCCGGTGGCGGCCGCGGCGGGGGCGACCGCGGCCAGGGCGAGCGAGGCGGCCAGTGCGGCGCAGGCGGCGAACCGGGCGGCGGAGGTGGACCGGAGGCGGGTGGTGCGCTGGGACATCGGAGGCTCCTGCGGGGATGTGGGGGCAGGTGACACTTGGTCAGATCCTTTGTCCCGCGAGGTGGTTGGCAAACGTACAATCCGAAAATCGGCCCGTTCCTCCGACGACTTTCGGCCGCGCCGGGACCCGCTCCGGCGACACCCGCCCGCGCCGCACGCGTCGGCGCCGGACCCGTCCTCGCGGCACCCGCCCCCGTACCGGTCAGAACGGGTACCAGCGGACCTCCGGGGCGCCCGTCCGCAGCGAGTCCACCCGGCGCCGGAACTCGGCCAGCGCCGCCGGGTTGCCCGGCGCCTGCTGGGCGACCCAGGAGGCGCTGGCCGTCTCGCGGGCGCCGCGCAGCACCGTGAAGCCGGGCCACTCGCGCACGTCCCAGCCGTAGGCCTCGGTGAACGCCCGGTACTCCTCGCCCGGCACCCCGTACCGGTCGTGGCTGAGCGCGAGCACCACCAGGTCGTGCTCGCGCAGGTCGTCGGCGACGAACTCCAGGTCGAGCAGGACGGGCCCGTCCGGGCCGATGTGGACGTTGCGCGGCAGCGCGTCGCCGTGGATCACCCCGGTCGGCAGGTGCGGGACGAGCGCGGCCGCCTCGGCGGCGAAGGCGTCCCGGCGCCGGCGCAGGAAGTCGACGTCGGCCGGGTCGACGTGGCCCTCGGCGGAGGCGAGCCAGCGCGCGACGGGCGCCAGCAGGTCGCGCCGGCCGAGCGCGAACGGCGGCTCGGGCAGCCGGTGCAGGGCGTGCAGCAGCGGGGCGAGGTCGACCGGACGGGCGGGCCGCTCGGCGGGCGCCAGCCGGTGCCAGAACGTGACGGGGTGGCCGTGGGCGAGCTGCGGTTCGACGGGCACCGCGTCGTACGGGCGGACCACCGGGACGCCGTGGCCGGCCAGCCAGTCGGCGACGGCGAGCTCGCGGCGGGCGCGCTCCCGCAGTTCCGGGGCGCGGCCGACCTTGGCGACCACGGCCGGGTCGCCGAGGTCGAAGACGGCGTTCTCGCCGAGGGCGATCAGCCGGGCGTCGGCGGGTCCGGGCAGGCCGGCCGACTCGCAGGCGTGGGCGAGCAGCAGCCGGGCCCGTTCCTCGTCGAAGGGGAGCATGGGGGTGTCCGTTTCCTTGCATGACAGCCGAGTGGGGGTGGGCGATCATTCTGGCAAACGGGTGCCGGGCCCCGCGTCACGCGGGGCCCGGCGGTGGTGTCCGAGGTCTGCGGGTCCGAGGACCGCGGGGAAGGGTCAGACCTCGATCCGGCGGTGCCGGGCCTGGTGCGGCTGCGGCTCCTGCGCGGCCGGCGGAACCGGGGAGGCCTGGCCGGCGCCGGCGCCGAGCGGCGGGACGCTCTCGCCGTGCGACAGGTCGGGCAGCCAGCCGAGCCAGCGCGGCAGGTACCAGTTGCCCTCGCCGAGCAGGGTCATCACGGCGGGCAGCAGCACCGCGCGGATGATCGTCGCGTCGATCAGCACGGCGACCGCGAGGCCGACGCCCATCTGCTTCATGGCCTGCATCGACAGGGTGCCGAAGACCGCGAACACCGCCACCATGATCACCGCGGCGCTGGTGACCACCCCGGCCGTGGAGCGGATGCCGTGGGCGATCGCGGCCCGGGTCGGCAGGCCCCGGTCGCGGCCCTCCTTGATCCGGGAGACCACGAAGACGTGGTAGTCCATCGAGAGGCCGAAGAGGATCACGAAGAGGAACAGCGGGACCCAGGACTCGACCGCGCCGACGCCCTCGGTGCCGAGCAGCGAGGCGCCCACGCCGTGCTGGAAGACCAGCGTCAGCACCCCGTACGCGGCGCCGACCGACAGCAGGTTGAGCACCACGGCGGTGCCGGCGACGGCCAGCGAGCGGAAGGAGGTGAGCATCAGGAGGAAGGCGAAGGCCACCACGAAGCCGAAGACCAGCGGCATCGCGCCGGTCATCTTGGCGTTGAAGTCGTACGAGCCGGCGGTGCGGCCGGTGACCGGGGCCTCGGTGCCGGGCACGGCGAGCACCGTGGCGGGGACCAGCCGCTCGCGCAGGGTCTTCAGCGCGGCGTTGCTGACCTTGTCGTTGCCGGTGCCGTTGAGCGGGATGTCGACGGTGGCGACGTTCTGCTGCGCGTGGACGGTGACGTCGATCGGCCCGTGCATCTCCCCGCTGGCCAGGGCGCGGGCCTTGAGGTCGGCGATCGCGGCCGTCATCGCGGGGGAGTCGATGTCGGCGGCCTTGATCACCACCGAGGCGGGGGCCGGGCTGCCGGGGAAGGCGGCCTCGATCTTCTGCGAGACGGTGACCAGTTCGTTGCCCTTGGGCAGCTGCTGCTGGAAGGTCAGGTTGGCGGTGTGCATGGTGAGCAGCGGGGCGGACAGGCCGATCAGCACGGCCCCGGCGAGCACGGTGGCGGCCAGCGGGCGGCGCAGCACCGGGGTCAGCACGGCGTTCCAGAACCGGCCGCCGGTGGTCGCGGCGTCGGGGCGGCGGAGCCGGCCGAGGAACGGCACCCGGCCCTTGCCGACCTTGTCGCCGAGCATCGAGAGCAGCGCGGGCAGCACGGTGAGCGAGCCGAGCACGGCGGTGACGACGACCACGATGGTGGCGTACGCCATGGACTCGAACTCGGCGATGCCGGTGAGGAACATGCCGGCCATGGCGATCACCACGGTGATGCCGGAGACGAGGACGGCCCGGCCGCTGGTGGCGGCGGCGATCTTCAGGGAGGTCTCCAGGTCCCGCCCGGCGGCGCGCTCCTCGCGCTCGCGGCGCAGGTAGAAGAGGCAGTAGTCGACGCCGACGGCGAGACCGACCAGCAGCATCACCGAGCTGGCGCTGTTGCTGGTGTGCAGCAGGCCGCTGCTGAGCGCGACCAGGCCGCCGGCCGCGATGAAGGCGGTGAGGGCGAGCACGACCGGCAGCACGGCGGCGACCAGCGCGCCGAAGGCGACCAGCAGGATGCCGAGGGCGAGCGGGACGGCCGTCCACTCGGCGCGGGCGAAGTCGTCGGCGAACTGCTCGTCCATCCACTTGCCGGAGCTGGCGTCGCCGAGTTCGACCACGGTGAGGTCGGGGTGCTGCTTCTGGACGCCGGCGACGGCGTCGACCACGGCGCCGACGTTCTTCACCGCCTCGTCGTGCTCGCCCTTCACGGTGAGCTGGACGAGGGCGGAGCGGCCGTCGGCGGAGACCGCCTTGGTGTCGTAGGGGGAGCGGACGTCGGTGGCCTTGCCGGTGCCGTTGACCGCGGCGACGACCTGCTCGACGGCGGTCCGGAAGGCGGGAGCGTCGGCGGTCAGGCCGGTGCTCTGGACCAGCACGGTCTCGGAGGACGGCGGCTTGAGGCCGGCCTGGTCGAGGATCTCGGCGGCCCGGGAGACCTGGCCGGGCATGGCTTCGGCGTCGGTGACCTTGGTGCTGCCGTGCATGCCGCCGAGGACGGCGGCGAGGACGACGAAGAGCAGCCAGCCGAAGACGGCGGTTTTTCTGTGCCGGGCGCTCCACGCGCCCATGGCGGCGGCCATGCCGAGCTTGGTCTTCACGGGTTCCCCCCTGGGAGTGCGGCCGGCGCCGGGATCGGTGGCGGGCGCGGGCCGGGTCTGCGGCGGTGGTCGGCCGCCGGGTTCGTCGCCGCCGGGGTGCGGCCCGGCGTCGCAAATGACAGTAGGGAAGCCGCAGATGGCGGGGTATCCGGCTGGCGGGGGAGTTCGCCCTGTGGTCTTCCTCGGGGGCGGGGTGGGGTTTTCCCTACCCGCCGACCCTGATACCTCCTCCTGGGGATCGGGGAGCAGGCTCCACCCTGAGGGGGAGTGGAATCCACCCGGAGCACGAGGTACGGGGGGTCGTGCGGGGGCGAAGATGGGTCAGGGTCGCTTCGCGGCGTCCCTGAGGGGGTCGGCCTGCGGCAACGGGGTCGTGGGGAAAAACCGTTTGCCGGTCGTCCGGCAAGCGACCGTAGGATGACCTCCTCTTCGTACTTACCTGCCGACCGGCTAGGCCCGTGCCCCCGCACCGGCCGGAGCCGATCCTCGATCCGTCGCCCGGCGTCCCGTCCCCCAAGGGCTGCGGTGAACCATGCCCAGGAGGCATTACGAGCATGTTCCACCGACTTGGACAATTCGTCGTCCGTCGCGCCTGGTGGGTGATCGCCGCGTGGGTCGTAGCGATGATCGCCATCGCGGCGTCGGCGCCGAAGATCACCGCCGCCACCGACGAGGCCGCGTTCCTCCCGAAGCACTACGAGTCCATCCAGGCCGCGCAGTTGCAGGAACAGGCGTTCCCGGCGAGCTTCACGCCCTCCGCGCTCGCCCTGTTCGAGCGCAACGACGGCGCCCCGATGACGGCCGACGACAAGGCCGCCGCGGCGAAGATCGTCAAGGGCCTCACCGACAAGCAGATCGAGCACGTCGAGCAGATCGTCCCGGTCAGCGACCAGTCGACGTCCAAGGACGGCAAGTACGCGCTGGCGCCGATCGCGATCGACAAGGCGACCCAGAACTCGGAGAAGTTCGGCGAGGTCGCCAAGAAGGTCCGTGAGGAGGGCAAGTCGCTCGCCCAGGGCACCGACCTGAAGTTCCAGCTCGGGGGCCAGGCCGCCCAGCAGCTGGACCAGCAGGAGTCCTCCGGCGCGGCCGACGCCGTCATCGGCATCAGCAGTGTCGTCCTGGTCGCGATCATCGTCGGCCTGATCTTCCGCAGCGTGCTGGCCGGCGTGCTGCCGGTGCTGCTCTCGCTGGTGATCGCGATGCCGGCCGCGAACGGCCTGATCGCCCATGCCACCAAGGCCTTCGACCTGAAGTCCACCCCGGTGCTCTCGGCGATCCTGATCGTCGTGGTGCTCGGCGTCGGCACCGACTACTTCCTGTTCCTCGCCTTCCGCTACCGCGAGCGGCTGCGGGCGGGCGACACCCGGCAGGAGGCCGTGGTCAACGCGGTCGGCCGGGTCGGCGAGGCCATCGCCTCCGCGGCCGGCGCGGTCACCGTCGCCTTCGCGGTGCTGGTCCTCTCCAGCCTCGGCATGTTCAAGGCGCTCGGCCCGGCGCTGGCCATCGCGGTCGTCGTCACCGCCTTCGCCTCGCTCACCCTGGCCCCGGCCGTGCTCGCGGTCATCCCGGCCCGCGGGGTGTTCTGGCCCGGCAAGAAGTGGATGCGGGAGCCGAGCGACGCCCGGTTCGCCGCGCTCGGCCGGGTCGTCGAGAAGCGCCCGGCCCTGGTGGCCGTCGCCTCCGGCGGCGTGCTGCTGGCGCTGACCGCCGGCGCCCTCGGCTACAACGGCACCTTCGACCTCGCGGGCAGCTCGATGCCCAAGACCAAGGAGTCGATGGTCGTCCAGGACAAGATGGTCAGCGCCTTCTCGGCCGGCGCCGCCGACCCGACGCACGTCTACCTGACCGCCAACGGCGGCGGCAAGCTCGACCAGTCCGCCTTCGCGGGCTACGCCGCCAAGCTCGGCGCCGTCCCCGGCGTCGCCGAGGCCGAGGCGAAGCCCGAGGTCAGCAAGGACGGCGCGACCGCGGACTTCACCGTCCTGCTCAAGAGCGAGCCGTCCGGCAACGAGGCGATCGACACCGTCACCGAGCTGCGCAAGGTCGCCCACGGCCAGGCGCCGTCCGGCACCGAGGCCAAGGTCGGCGGCATCACCGCGATCTACAAGGACATCAACCTGGCGATGAGCCACGACTACAAGCTGGTGTTCCCGATCGCGGGTCTGCTGATCCTGCTGATCCTGGCCCTCCAGCTGCGCAGCGTGGTCGCCCCCTGGTACCTGATGGCCTCGGTCGGCCTCGGCTTCACCGCCACCCTCGGCTCCTCGACCCTGCTGTTCCAGAACATCAAGGGCGAGCACGGCATGATGTTCATGCTGCCGATCCTGATCTACCTCTTCGTGGTGGCGATCGGCACCGACTACAACATCCTGATCATCGCCCGTCTGCGCGAGGAGGCCCGCGCGGGCCGCAACCCGCGCGAGGCGGCCCGCGAGGCGGTGCGCCACGGCGGCCCGACCGTCGCGGCGGCCGGCTTCATCCTGGCGGTGTCGTTCGCGACCTTCATGCTCGCGGGCAACATCTTCATGCTGGAGTTCGGCTTCGGCATGGCCTTCGGGATCTTCCTGGCGGCCTTCGTGATGGCGATGTTCTTCACCCCGGCGCTCACCGCGCTGGTCGGCAAGGCGGCCTGGTGGCCCGGTCACGGCGGCGACGCCGTGGGCGGTCACGGGGGCCCCGGCGGCCCGGCCGCCGCGCCGGCGAGCCCGTACGGCGCGCACGGCCTGCCGGAGTCGGCCGGACGGCACTGAGACCGTCCGACCACCCCGGTGACAGCAGGGCGGCACCACGGTGCCGCCGGGGACGGCGCCCGCTTCGGCGGGCGCCGTTTGCCCGTTTCCCGGAGCCCGCAAACGTGATCTGTCGGGCAGAAAATCCCCGGTCAATCGGGGTGCGGCCGTGCTACAGTCGAGTCAGTTGCAGTTTTGGTTCCCATGAACGCTTGTGTGCGCCTGCTGGTCCCAACCAACAGGCGCATTTGTTTTGTCCGGTGTTTCAGTCTCCGGATGGGGATCGCGGCTACTTGGGGTCCACGAGGTGTGGGCTCCGATGCCCCAGTTAGAGGAGACGGTTATGGCTACCGGCACCGTGAAGTGGTTCAACAGCGAGAAGGGCTTCGGCTTCATCGAGCAGGAGACCGGCGGCCCCGACGTGTTCGCGCACTACTCGAACATCGTTGCTCAGGGCTTCCGTGAGCTCGTCGAGGGCCAGAAGGTCGAGTTCGACGTCACCCAGGGCCAGAAGGGCCCGCAGGCCGAGAACATCCGCGTCATCTGAGTCCGGCTTCCGAGCTGACTCGCGATCTCGCGTAGCGAGGGCCCGCACCGCCCGGTGCGGGCCCTCGCCCATGCCGCCGAACGGCCGGGGCGGCGCACTCCTTTCCTACGGCCGACCAGCCCCCGACGGGGGCTGCCGCGCTACGGACGGAGAAACCCCGTGACCACCCCTGCCCAGCCTCCCCGCGACGGCGGTCGCACCCGCAAGCCCCGCAGCCGCACCGGCGCCCCGCGCACCGGCGGCGCCGCGCGCTCCGGTTCCGCCCCGCGCACCGGCGCGTCCTCCCGCCCGCCGCGCCGCAACACGCCGCGCGCGGCCGAGCCCGCCGACTTCACCGTCGTCCAGGGCACCCCCTCCCGCCCGCCGGCGGAGAGCTTCGCCGAGCTGGAGCTGCCCAAGGCGATCCTGTCCGCGCTGACCCGCGAGGGCGTCACCGAGCCGTTCCCGATCCAGGCCGCCACCCTGCCGGACTCGATCGCCGGCCGCGACGTGCTCGGCCGCGGCCGCACCGGCTCCGGCAAGACCCTCGCCTTCGGCCTGCCGGTGCTGGCCCGCACCGCCGGCAAGCGCGCCGACGCCCGCCACCCGCTGGCGCTCGTGCTGACGCCCACCCGCGAGCTGGCCCAGCAGGTCACCGAGGCGCTCACCCCGTACGCCACCGCCGTCAACCTGCGGATCGCCACCGTCGTCGGCGGCATGTCGATCACCCGGCAGGCCAACGCGGTGCGGCGCGGCGCCGAGGTCCTGGTCGCCACCCCCGGCCGGCTGGACGACCTGATCGGCCGCGGCGACGTCCGGCTCTCCGACGTCGCGATCACCGTGCTCGACGAGGCCGACCAGATGGCCGACATGGGCTTCCTGCCGCAGGTCACCAAGCTGCTGGAGCAGGTCGCCGAGGGCGGGCAGCGGATGCTGTTCTCCGCCACCCTGGACCGCAACGTCGACCGGCTGGTCAAGCGCTTCCTGACCGACCCGGTGACCCACTCCGTCGACCCCTCGGCCGGCGCGGTCACCACCATGGACCACCACGTGCTCCAGCTGGAGGCGGCCGACAAGGCGTCCACCGCCGCCCACATCGCCTCCCGCGAGGGGCGCGTGATCATGTTCGTGCACACCAAGCACGGCGCCGACCGGCTCGCCAAGCAGCTGCTCGCCAACGGCGTGAAGGCCGCCGCCCTGCACGGCGGAAAGTCCCAGCCGCAGCGCAACCGGGTGCTCGACCAGTTCCGGGACGGCCTCGTCACCGCGCTGATCGCCACCAACGTCGCCGCCCGCGGCATCCACATCGACGGCCTCGACCTGGTCGTCAACGTCGATCCGCCGATCGACCACAAGGACTACCTGCACCGCGGCGGCCGCACCGCCCGGGCCGGCGAGTCCGGCACCGTGGTCACCCTCGTGCTGCCCGACCAGCGGCGCGAGGTCGGCCGGCTGATGACCGTGGCCGGGATCCACCCGACCACCACCAGGATCCGCCCCGGCGACGCCGAGCTCGCCCGGATCACCGGTGCCCGCACCCCCAGCGGCGTGCCGGTCACCCTGGCCGTGCCCGCCCCGGCGGCGCCCGCCGACGCGGAGGCCGGGAAGGCCGCGCCGAAGAGCTCCTCCGGGCCGCGCCGCCGCTCCGGCAAGCGCTCGGGGCTGCCGACCGACGTCGACATGAACGGCAACCCGCGCCGCCCCCGGCCCAAGCAGCGCGTCGGCGGTGCGGGCGGCGGCCAGGGCGGCGGCGCTCCGCGCCAGGCCGCCGGCTTCATCGGCCGCACCGCGGGCCGGGCGAAGCCGGGCAGCGGCTCCAAGTCCGGCTCCAACTACGGCACCGGCCGCCAGCGCCGCCAGGCCGACTGAGCGACCGGCACGACCCCGGCGCCCTCCGGCGTCCGACGGCCCGGCTCCCCCCGCGCGGGGGGAGCCGGGCCGGTTGCTTTCCGGACGGATCGTCCGGCGCCCCGGCCTGCCGCCGCTTCCGGGTGCCCGTCCGTACCGGGCCCCGTCCGTGGACGGACCGTTGGCGTGATCGTCCCCCCGCGCTGTTGACCGTGGCCGTACATCCCCCCGACGCTTTCACGCGGCCCGCACAAGTGGTGCACCGTCATCACGGTTCCGCCGTCCGCGGGTTGTCCGGTTCACCGTCTTCGGAAGGACCTTCCCGATGCGTCGTACCGCCGCCCTCCTCTCCAGCGCCGCCCTGCTCGGCGCGGCCGCCTCGCTCGCCGCCCCGGCCACCGGCGCCCAGGCCGCCGGGGGCTGTTACGCCTACGCCGGCGGCTGGAACGCCTACGGCAACTGTTCCGGCATCGACCCGCTGCAGAGCTGGTACGTGGTCGCCACCTGCCAGTACTGGAACACCGACCACACGGTGCAGTTCTCCCGGCCGGTCTACGGCTTCACGGTGATCGGCGACGGCACGTCGGTCGCCTCCTGCGGGATCAACGACACCGTGGCCTTCCCGCGCGTCGTCTACGGCGCCAAGCTGCCGCCCCAGCCCGCGGGGCCGGTCGGCCCGATCACCGGCTACGCGAGCAAGTGCGTCGACGTGAAGGGCGCCGCCACCTCCGACGGCACCCCCGTCCAGATCTACGACTGCAACGGCACCAACGCCCAGCAGTGGAAGATCGCGGTGGACGGCACCGTCCGCGCCTTCAACAAGTGCATGGACGTCACCGGCGCCGGCACCGCCAACGGCACCAAGATCCAGCTGTACACCTGCAACGGCACCGGCGCCCAGCAGTGGCAGGTCCGGGCCGACGGCTCGATCCTCAACCCGGCCTCCGGCCGCTGCCTGGACGACCTCGGCTTCTCCACCGCCAACGGCAACCAGCTGGGCATCTGGGACTGCAACGGGGCCGCGAACCAGGTCTGGCACGTGCCGGCGTGACCGGCCCGGCACCGCAGTCGTCCGGATCGCCCTCGTCCCCCAGGAGCCCCGCCGTGCGCCGTACCGCCACCCTGTTCGCCGCCGCCCTGCTCGCGGCGGCCGCCGCGCTCACCGCCCCGTCCGCCGCCGGTGCGGCCGGGGGAGTGCCCTCCGCCGCCGAGCCGGCCGCGCCGGTCCCGCCGGCCCCGTCGGCCGGGCAGGCCGCCGGCCCGGCCGACAAGTGCACCGTCACCCCCGAGGGCTTCGGCTCCCGGGCGACCTGCTCGGGCATCGACCCCATGCAGACCTGGGTCCTCGCGGGCACCTGCGTGAGCTACCCGAGTTCCGGGCTCCCGGTCTACTCGCAGGCCTGGAGCAGCGGCTGGGTCACCGGCAACACCACCGCCACGGCGAGCTGCCCTCCCATGTCGTTCCCGTGGTGGATCGACATCACCTTCGGCCCCGCGCCCCCGGCCGGTCCGGTCGGCCCGATCGTCGGCTACGGGAACAAGTGCGTCGGGGTGAAGGACGGCGGCACCGCCAACGGCACCCCCGTCCAGATCTGGGACTGCCTCGGCAACACCGCCCAGACCTGGAAGATCGCCGTCGACGGCACCGTCCGCGCACTCGGCAAGTGCCTGGACGTCAAGGGCGGCAACGGCTCCCTCGGCACCCCGGTGCAGCTCTACGACTGCAACGGCAGCGGGGCCCAGCAGTGGCAGCCCCGGCCCGACGGCTCGCTCTACAACCCGATGTCGGCCCGCTGCCTGGACGACTACGCCTACTCCACCACCAACGGCGGCCAGATCCTCATCTGGGACTGCAACGGCGCCGCCAACCAGGTCTGGCACGTGCCGGCCTGACGGCGCCCGGGGCCCGGCCCCGGGTCAGCCGAGGGCGCCGTGCGCCAGGACGGCGAGGCCCGCCGCGATCCGGTCGGGGGTGAGGCCGCCGTCGCGCTGGTGGCGGAAGAGCTCGGGGGCGAGCGGGGCGAGCAGCTGGTCGGCCAGGACCTCAGGGTCCGGCCGGCCGGCCTCGCGCGCCAGGTGGGTGAGGTGCAGCCGCCAGAACGCGTAGGCGCCGGTCCGGTAGCGGGCGGCGCCGGTCTCCGCGCCGAGCACCAGGGGGAGGTGGGCCTCCAGCAGCCCGACCATCGCCGCGTAGAAGGCGGCCAGCCGTTCGGCCGGGGCCGGTGCCGCTCCGGCCTCGCCCGGGCCGAGCGGCGGGGCGCCGCGCAGCAACCGCTCCTGGAGGGCGCGCTCGTGCTCGTCGAGCAGGGCGCGGGCGATCGAGGCGCGGTCCGGGTAGCGGCGGTAGAGGGTGCCGCGGCCGATGCCGGCGGCCCGGGCGATGTCGTCCATGGTGACGGCGGTCGGATCGCCCTCGGCGAAGAGCCGTTCGGCGGCGGCGAGCACCTTGGCCCGGTTGCGGGCGGCGTCGGCCCGTTCGCGGGGCGGCGGGCCGTCGGCCAGCGGGAGTTCCGTCGTCATGGGAGTCAACGGTAGAGGGAGGCGGGCACCGGAGGGAAGTGGACAGGCTGTCCACTTCCCTCTAGCGTAGGTGCTGCCCGAGGAAAATGGACGCTGTGTCCGCTTGTCTCGGGCGGCACCGTCCTGCCCAGACCGTTTCCGGGGGTTCACCGTGTCCCACCTCCTGCACCTCGACAGCAGCGCGCGCACCGACTCCTTCTCCCGCCGCCTCGGCGGGGCCTTCGCCGAGGCCTGGCGCGCCGGGGGCGGTGAGGTCACCCACCGCGACCTCGCCGCCGAGCCCGTCCCGCCGATCCGCGAGGGCTGGACCCTGATCTGCGACACCCTGCTGCGCGAGGGCATCACCGACATCGCCCGCTACCCCGAGGCGGTCCGCACCGCGCAGGAGCGGGAGGCCTGGGCGGTCGTCGGGCCGCTGCTCGACGAGCTGGTCGCGGCGGACGTGGTGCTGATCGGCGCGCCGATGTACAACTTCGGCGTCCCCGCCGCGCTCAAGGCCTGGATCGACCAGGTGACCTTCCCGAAGATGGTGCTCGCCCCGCGCAGGTTCGTGGTGGCGGCCGCCCACGGCGGCGCCTACGGGCCCGGCACCCCGCGCGAGCCCTACGACCACCACGGCCGCTACCTGCGCGACTTCGTCCGCGGCCACTACGCGGTGGAGGACACCGAGGTGATCGCCGCCGAACTCGTCAACTCGCTGGTCGACCCCGCGCTGGCCGGGCGGCTCGGGCAGCACCGGGAGTCCGTCGCCGACGCGCTGCACCGGGCCGGGAAGCTGGGCGCCGAGCTGGTCGGCCACCGCATCCCGAGGGAGGGCTGAGCGCCGTGCCGTGGATCTGGCTGCTGCTCGCGGGCGTGGTGGAGGTCGCCTGGGCGCAGTCCATCAAGCCGACCGAGGGGTTCACCAGGCTCCCGCAGACCGCCCTGTGCTTCGTCCTCATGCTGGGCGCCGTCTACCTGCTCTCCCGCGCCCTCCAGGACCTCCCGGTCGGCACCTCCTACGCCGTCTTCACCGGCATCGGCACCATCGGCACCGTCCTGACCTCCCTCGCCGTCCGCCACGAGGTCCCGTCCCCGACCGCCCTCACCGGCCTCGCCCTGATCACCGCCGGCCTGATCACCGTCCACTTGGGCACCACCACCCCCTGACCGCGTCGCGCCGGGCCCGCCCGCAATGTTGACGGAAGGCAATGGCTCGGCCCTGGTGCTGCTGCTGTGCGACCCGAAGTTGCAGACCGCCTGGTACGACGCGATCGACGCCGAGTCGATCGCGTCGTGCTATCCGCAGCGCGCCGAATTCCTCTACAGCGCGCGTGACGGCCCGGAGTACGACGAGATCGCCGAGATGTTCGCCGAGCTCTGTCCGGACGTCTCGGTACCCAAGAGCGCGGGGCGCTGGATCGACACGGTGCAGCGCCGGATGGCGCTCGCCGGGCAGCACCGCAGCGCCTCGGCGGTCGACCTGCTGATCGCGGCGACGGCCGCGCACCACGGACTCACGGTGCTCCACGACGACGCCGACTACCGCACGGTGGCCCGTCACACGCCCGATCTCACCGAGCACAGCATCCTGGACCATGCCTGACGGCCGGAGGCCTCAGGCGGTGAGGGCCGGGGCGGCTTCCGCCGTGGTGCGGGCCTCGTCGTAGCGGGTGAGGAGGAGGCGGGCGAGGTCGGGGGTGGGGGCGAGGGTGGCGGCGAGATGGTCGGCGGCGGCCTCGGTGGCGGCCTCGGCGATGCGGTCGGGGAGCAGGCCGGGGGCGAGGAGGTAGGGGGAGACGGCGACCCGGTCGACGGCGGGGGCGCGGCGCAGGGCGGCGACGGCGTCGGGGACGCGCGGGCCGTTCGCGGAGGCGTAGGCGACCTCGACGGCGGCCCAGCCGCGGGTGCGGCGCCATTCGGCGGCGACCGCCCGGGTGGCGGCGTCGGCGGCCGGGTCGGAGGAGCCGGCGGCGGCGAGCACGACGCCGGTACGGGCCCGCGCGGCGGGGGAGGCGAGCTCCGGCGCGGCCTCGGCGAGGCGGCGGTCGAGCGCGGCGAGCAGCAGCGGCGACGGGCCGAGGACGTCCGCCACCGGCAGGTCGGCGCCGGCCGCGCGCAGGGCGGCGGGGATGTCGTGCTTGGCGTGGAAGGCCCGGTTGAGCAGGAGCGGCACGGCCACCGCGGCCGGACCGAGCCGGTCCAGCACCTGCGGGATGCGCGGCGCGCAGTGGTCGAGGTAGGCGGTGGCGACGTCCAGACCGGGCCGCAGCGCCCGCACCTGGGCGACCAGCGCGGCGACGGCCGCGGCGTGCCGGGGGTCGCGGCTGCCGTGGGCGATCAGCAGCAGGGCGGGGCTGCCCGCCGCCACCGGGGTGGCGGGGGCGGCGGACAGCCGTCGGTCGGTCATGCGGAGGGCCTCACTTGCCCGAGGCCAGCAGGCCGCGGTTGCGCAGCACCCGGCGCTCGACCGGGGTGAAGACGAGCAGTTCGATGGCGATGCCGACGAACAGGATGAGGATGATGCCGAGCAGGACGCCCGCCATGTCCGAGAACTCGCGCTGGTTCTCCAGGAACCGGCCCAGGCCCAGGCCCAGGTCGGGGGAGGAGGCGACGAGCTCGGCGGCCATCAGCGAGCGCCAGGAGAACGCCCAGCCCTGCTTGAGCCCGGCCAGGTAGCCGGGCAGGGCGGCGGGCAGCAGGATGTGCCGGGCGCCGGTGAGGCCGGTGGCACCGATGGTGCGCCCGGCCCGCAGGAACAGCGGCGGGACCTGGTCGATGCCCGCGACCAGGCCGTTGGCGATGGACGGCACGGCGCCGAGCAGGATGACCGCGTACATCATCGAGTCGTTGATGCCGAGCCAGATGACGGCGGCGGGCACCCAGGCGACCGAGGGCAGCGACTGGAGGCCGGAGAGGACCGGGCCGAGCGCGGCGCGCACCGGCTTGACCCGGGCGACGATCAGGCCGATCGGGGTGCCGATCACCAGCGCGACCAGGAAGCCGGACAGACCGCGCCAGACGCTGGTCCAGACGATCGAGAACAGCGTGCCCTGGTACCAGAGGTCCTCGGCGGCCCGCCAGACGTCCAGCGGGCTGGGGAGCTTGTACTCGGTGGTGACGTGCAGGCTGTACGCGCCCTGCCAGAGGGCGAGCACCAGGAGCACACCGAGCAGCGGCGGCAGGACCTTCTGCCGGAGCGTCTCGGCGGTGGAGTTGCGCTGGGTGACGACCGCGTCCAGCGCGTCCAGGCCCGACCCGACGCTCGCGAAGTCGGCGACGACGCCGCCGTGGGCCGTCTCCGTCTTGGTGGTGGTGTCAGTGCTGGCCATGGCGGCGGATCTCCCCACGCAGTTCTTCGGTGATCTCGATGGACAGGTCGGCCACGCCGGAGGACTCGATCCGGCGCGGCTGCGGGAGGTCGATGCGCCACTCGCGGTTGACCCGGCCGGGGCGGGAGGAGAGCAGCACCACGCGCTGGGCGAGCCGGACGGCCTCCCGCACGTTGTGGGTGACGAACAGGACGGAGAGCTGCTTCTCCGCCCAGATCCGGGTGATCTCGTCGTGCAGGACGTCGCGGGTGATGGCGTCCAGGGCCGCGAACGGCTCGTCCATGAGCAGCACCTGGCTGCCCTGGGCGAGGGCGCGGGCCATCGCGACGCGCTGGCGCATGCCGCCGGACAGCTCGTGCACCCGCTTGCCGTAGGAGCCCTCCAGCCGGACGAGTTCGAGCAGCCGCTCGGCCTCGGGGCGGCGCTCGGGGCGGGGCACGCCGGCGAGCTTGAGGGCGAGTTCGATGTTCTTGCCGGCCGTGAGCCAGGGGAAGAGCGCGTGTTCCTGGAACATCAGCGCGGGGCGTCCTCCGGGCACCTCGATGCTGCCCGCGCTGGGCTTGTCGAGGCCGGCGACCAGGTTGAGCAGGGTGGACTTGCCGCAGCCCGAGGCGCCGAGGAGCGTGACGAACTCGCCCGGGGCGACATCGAGCGTGATGTCGTCCAGGACGTGCGTCTGCGCGCCGGGGCGGCCGAAGGACTTGTGGACGTGCGAGATCCGGACGGCGGGGGCGCCGTCGCGAGTGCCGACGCCGGGGGCGTCGTCCGAGGTGGTCAGTGCCGGAGTCATTCCGGGCACCTCCTGCGTGGTGTGGTCTGGCGTGCGGTGTCAGGGAGAGGGCCGGGGTCCGGGCCCCCGCCCGGCCCGCGCTCGGGGCATCGAGCGGATATCGGTACGGGCGGGGCGGGGGCCGGACCGCGGGGATCCGAGTGCGGTGGTGCCGTTCTCCGGGCGCTACTTGGCGCCGAGTCCGGCGTCCGCGACGGGGCTCTGCCCCTTCTCCTTCAGCACCTTGTTGAGCAGGGTGAGGTCGTAGATGCCGTTCAGGTTCGGCTTCTTGAGCAGGCCGGCGGTGACGGCGTTGTCGGCCTCGGTCTGCAGGGTGGAGGCCAGCGGGTCGTCCAGGAAGTCGATGTCGGCCCAGGCCGGGTCGAGGATGGCCGCCTCCAGCGCGTTGCCGGCCTCCTTCTTGATGGCCTCGTTGGCGGTGGCCTTGGCCTTGTCCGGGTTGGCCTTGATGTAGGCGTTGGTGTTCACCGAGCCGCGCAGCACGGCCTCGACCACGTCGGGGTGTTCGGCGAGGAACTTCTGCGAGACGATGATGTTGGTGATCACGAACTTCTTGTCCGGCCAGATGTCCTTCTCGTTGAGGAGGACCTTCGCGCCGAGGCTGACCAGCTTGGAGGCGGTCGGCTCGGGCACCCAGGCGGCGTCGATGGAGCCCTGCTTGTAGGCGTCCGGGGTGACCTTGTTGTCCGAGCGCACCACGCTGACGTCGCCGGCGCCGGACTGGGCGTCGACCTTGAAGCCCTTGCCCGCCAGGTAGTTGAGCAGCGCCACGTCCTGGGTGTTGCCCAGCTGCGGGGTGGCGATCTTCTTGCCCTTGAGGTCGTCCAGCGAGGTGACCTTGTCCGGGTTGGCGACCAGCTTGACGCCGCCGGAGGCCGAACCGCCGACGATCTTCAGCGACTTGCCCTCGGACTTGGTGTAGCCGTTGATCGCCGGGGAGGGGCCGATCCAGCCGATGTCGATGGAGCCGGCGTTGAGCGCCTCGATCTCGGCCGGGCCCGCGTTGAAGATCTGGGTCTTGACCTGGGTGGAGCCCAGCTCCTTCTGGATTATGCCTTCCTGGAGGCCGACCAGCGGGGTGCCGTGGGTCAGGTTGGCGAAGTAGCCGATCTTCACCGTGTCGGCGGAGAGCTTGGCGCCGGAGGCGGAATCACCGGCGGGGGCGGCGGTGTTGGACTTCTTGTCGTCGTCCTTGGAGCCGTAGCCGCAGGCGGAGAGCAGCGCGACGGCGGTGAGGCCGGCCACGGCGGCCGCGGCGGAGCGTCTGATCCGGCCGGCGCCGGGGTGTGCGGGGGTATGCGGAAGTGCCTGGTTCGGTGCCATGGTGAGTCCTGTTCGCGGACGGACCGTCAGGAAAGCGGTCTCGGGCGGACGTTCGGTCAAGGTTGTGCTTGCGGCACCGCGGGGTGCCGGGCAAGCCGGGCCGGGGACACCGTTGCGCCTGCTGTGGGGAGGGACAGCGGCGCCGGCCCGGTGACAGGACGTTCTCAGCCCTGTCGGCCCACACATCGCGTCAGGCCGCCCTGGCCACTGCCGAGGACGCCGCTGCCGATGCGGCCGCCTTCCTTGTCCATGCCCGAGAACGCCTCGCTGGGCATCAGACCCAGTCCTCCTCGTCGGGTTCGTTGGCGTCGGTGGTGCGTACGGTCTCGAAGGCCTCGCCCGCCATGCCGGCGGTGAGGGTGGTGCCGTCGGCCGGGTCGATCAGCAGGAACGATCCGGTCCGGCGGTTGTCGCGGTACTCGTCGAGCGCCAGCGGCTCGGCGGTGCGCAGCACCACGTGGCCGATGTCGTTGACGTTCAGGCCCTCGGCGCCGGAGCGCTGCTCCAGCGTGTCGATGTCGATCCGGTAGCCGATCTCCTTGACCAGCGCCCGGACCGTGCGGGTGGTGTGCTTGAGCAGCACCTTGTCGCCCGCCCGCAGCGGCCGCTCGTTGAGGTGGCTGACCGTCGCCTCGATGTCCTTGGTGGGGACGGGCGCCGGGCCGGCCGCGATGAGGTCGCCGCGGGAGATGTCGATGTCGTCGGCGAGCCGCACGGTGACCGACTGGGGGGCCCAGGCGATGTCGGTGCTCCGGCCGAGCGCGTCGATGGCGGTGACGGTGGTGGTGTGGCCCGACGGCAGCACGGTGACGGCGTCGCCGACCCGCAGTACGCCGGAGGCCAGCTGGCCCGCGTAGCCGCGGTAGTCCGGGTGCTCCTCGGTCTGCGGGCGGATCACGTACTGGACCGGGAAGCGGGCCGGCTCGGCGCTCGGGTCGCTGCCGACCGGCACCGTCTCCAGGTGCTCCAGCAGGGTCGGGCCGCCGTACCAGTCCATGTGCGCGGACGGCTCGACGACGTTGTCCCCGGCGAGCGCGGAGATCGGGACGGCGACGACGTCCTTGACGCCGAGCGAGGCCGCGTAGGCGGTGAACTCGGCGGCGATGGCCGCGAAGACCGGCTCGGCGTAGTCGACCAGGTCCATCTTGTTGACGGCCAGCACCACGTGCGGCACCCGCAGCAGGGCGGCGACGGCGGCGTGCCGGCGGGTCTGCTCGACCACGCCGTTGCGGGCGTCGACCAGCACGACGGCCAGCTCGGCGGTGGACGCGCCGGTGACCATGTTCCGGGTGTACTGCACGTGCCCGGGAGTGTCGGCGAGGATGAACCGCCGCCGGGGGGTGGCGAAGTAGCGGTAGGCGACGTCGATGGTGATGCCCTGCTCGCGCTCGGCGCGCAGGCCGTCGGTGAGCAGCGCGAGGTCGGGCGCCTCCTGGCCGCGGTTGCGGGAGGCGTGCTCGACGGCCTCCAGCTGGTCCGCCAGCACCGACTTGGAGTCGTGCAGCAGGCGGCCGACCAGGGTGGACTTGCCGTCGTCGACGGAGCCGGCGGTGGCGAAGCGCAGCAGCGAGGTGGCGTTGGTGTCCTGGGTGGTGCTCATTAGAAGTATCCCTCGCGCTTGCGGTCTTCCATCGCGGCCTCGGAGAGCTTGTCGTCGGCGCGGGTGGCGCCGCGCTCGGTGAGGCGGCTGGCGGCGATCTCGGCGATGACGGCCTGGATGGTGGTGGCGTCGGAGTCGACGGCACCGGTGCAGGACATGTCACCGACGGTGCGGTAGCGGATCAGCCGCCGCTCGACGGGCTCGTTCTCCTTGGGGCCGCCCCACTCGCCGGCGGTCAGCCACATGCCGTTGCGGGCGAAGACGTCGCGCTCGTGGGCGTAGTAGATCTCCGGGAGCTCGATGTTCTCGCGCTCGATGTACTGCCAGACGTCCAGCTCGGTCCAGTTGGAGAGCGGGAAGACGCGCACGTGCTCGCCGACGGCGTGCCGGCCGTTGTAGAGCGACCACAGCTCGGGGCGCTGGCGGCGCGGGTCCCAGGCGCCGAACTCGTCGCGCAGCGAGAAGACGCGCTCCTTGGCGCGGGCCTTCTCCTCGTCGCGGCGGCCGCCGCCGAAGACGGCGTCGAAGCGGCCCTTCTCGATGGCGTCGAGCAGCGGGACGGTCTGCAGCGGGTTGCGGGTGCCGTCCGGGCGCTCGCGCAGCACGCCGCGGTCGATGAAGTCCTGGACCGAGGCGACGTGCAGGCGCAGGTTGTGCCGCTCCGCCGCGCGGTCCCGGTAGTCGATGACCTCGGGGAAGTTGTGGCCGGTGTCGACGTGCAGCAGCGAGAACGGGATGGCGGCCGGCCGGAAGGCCTTGAGCGCCAGGTGCAGCATGACGATGGAGTCCTTGCCGCCGGAGAACAGGATCACCGGGCGTTCGAACTCCCCCGCGACCTCGCGGAAGATGTGCACCGACTCGGCCTCCAGCGCGTCCAGGTGGGACAGCGCGAAGGGGTTGTCGTCGGCCTGGACCAGGCTCTGGGTCGCGGTGGTCATGCCAGGCCCCTCTCGGTCAGGAAGGCGTGCAGCTCGGCGGCGGACTCGGCGACCGCGCGCCCCTGGGTCTGGAGCCGCAGCTCCGGGTGCTCGGGCGCCTCGTAGGGGTCGTCGACGCCGGTGAGGCCGGAGAGCTCGCCGGCCGCCTGCTTCGCGTACAGCCCCTTGACGTCGCGCTCGGCGCACAGCTCCACCGGGGTGGCGACGTGGATCTCCAGGAACTCCGTGCCGCGCTCGGCGTGCCGCTCGCGCACGGCGGCGCGGGAGTCGGCGTAGGGCGCGATCACCGGGGCCAGCACCTTGACGCCGTTGGCGGCGAGCTTCTCGGCGACGAAGCCGATCCGGGTGACGTTGGTGTGCCGGTCCTCGCGACCGAAGCCGAGGCCCTTGGAGAGGAACTCGCGGATCTCGTCGCCGTCCAGGACCTCGACCTTGTGGCCCTCGGCGCGCAGCCGCTCGGCCAGGGCGAAGGCGAGCGTGGTCTTGCCCGCGCTCGGCAGCCCGGTCAGCCACACGGTGGCGCCGCGCTCGCAGGGGCCGGCCGCGGGGGCCGCCTCTGCGGCTCCGGCGGCGGCCAGGGTGTCGGCTGTGGTCACGTTGCAGTCCTTAGAACGGTAGTTGACGGGTGTTCGGGGCTAGAGGTGGATGCCGCACTCGGTCTTGCCGGAGCCGGACCAGCGGCCGGACCGGGCGTCCTCGCCCTCGCCCGGCTTGCGGGTGCAGGAGAGCGGGGAGCAGCCGACCGAGGTGTAGCCCTCCCACAGCAGCGGGTTGAGCAGCACGCCGTGGGCGTTGACGTAGGCGTCCACGTCCTCCTGCGTCCAGCGGGCGATCGGGGCGATCTTGACCTTGCGGCGCCGGGCGTCCCAGGCGACCACCGGGGTGTTCGCGCGGGTCGGGGACTCGTCGCGGCGCAGCCCGGTGGCCCAGGCGTCGTAGCCGCCGAGGCCGCGGTTGAGCGGTTCGACCTTCCGCAGCGAGCAGCACAGGTCCGGGTCGCGGTCGTGCAACTGCGGCCCGTACTGCGCGTCCTGCTCGGCCACGGTCAGCGCCGGGGTGAGCGTGATGACGTTGACCGGCATGGTCGCGGCCACCGCGTCCCGGGTGCCGATGGTCTCCGGGAAGTGGTAGCCGGTGTCCAGGAAGACCACGTCCACGCCGGGGAACACCGAGGAGGCCAGGTGGGCGACGACCGCGTCCTCCATGGAGGAGGTGACGCAGAAGCGCCTGCCGAAGGTGTCGGCGGCCCAGCGCAGGATCTCCTGCGCGGTGGCCTCCTCCAGCTCCCGGCCGGCCCGGGCGGCCAGCTCCTCGTGGTCAGTCGTCGTGCCGGTCACTCTGGTTACCCCCGTTGGTCGGTGACAGCAGGCCGAGGAACTTCAACTGGAAGGCCCGGCGGCAGCCGTGGCATTCCCAGGCGCCGTGGCCGGCCTCCGACGGCCGCAGGTCCTCGTCCCCGCAGTACGGGCAGAAGAAGGGGGCCGCACGCTCGCTCATGCGGCCACCTCGCTGCGCTCGGCGGTCGCTTCGCGAGACGCGCACCTCTTGACGGTTCGCTCGCTCCGCTCGCTCATGCGCCCACCTCGCTGCGCTCGGCGGTCGCTTCGCGAGACGCGCACCTCTTGACGGTTCGCTCGCTCCGCTCGCTCACGAGAGCTGCTCCTCGCTCGCCCGGGCGGTCCACTGGGCGAAGCGCTCGCCCTCGGCGCGGTCCTCCCGGTACCGGGTCAGCACCCGCTCGACGTAGTCCGGCAGGCCCTCGCTGGTGACCTTGAGGCCGCGGACCTTGCGGCCGAAGCCGGCCTCCAGGCCGAGCGCGCCGCCCAGGTGCACCTGGTAGCCCTCGACCTGGTTGCCCTGCTCGTCCGTCACCAGCTGGCCCTTGAGACCGATGTCCGCGACCTGGATGCGGGCGCAGGCGTTGGGGCAGCCGTTGATGTTGATGGTCAGCGGCTCGTCGAAGTCGGGCAGCCGCTTCTCCATCTCGTCGATGAGCGTGCGGCCGCGCTCCTTGGTCTCGACGATGGCGAGCTTGCAGTACTCGATGCCGGTGCAGGCCATGGTGCCGCGGCGGAACGGCGAGGGGGTGACCCGCAGGTCCAGCGCCTCCAGGCCGGCCACCAGGGACTCGACCCGCTCCTCGGGGACGTCGAGGACGATCATCTTCTGCTCGGCGGTGGTGCGCAGCCGGTCGCTGCCGTGCGCCTCGGCGAGGTCGGCGATCTGCCCGAGCAGCCTGCCGTCGACCCGGCCGACCCGCGGCGCGAAGCCGACGTAGTAGTTGCCGTCCTTCTGCCGGTGCACGCCGACGTGGTCGCGCCAGCGGCCGGCGGGCTGCTCCGGGGCGGGGCCGTCGATCAGCTTGTACTTGAGGTACTCGTCCTCCAGCACCTGGCGGAACTTCTCGGTGCCCCAGTCGGCGACCAGGAACTTCAGCCGGGCGCGGTTGCGCAGCCGGCGGTAGCCGTAGTCGCGGAAGATGCCGATGACGCCGCCGTAGACGTCGGCGACCTCGTCCAGCGGGACCCAGGCGCCGAGCCGGACGCCGAGCTTCGGGTTGGTGGACAGGCCGCCGCCGACCCAGAGGTCGAAGCCGGGGCCGTGCTCGGGGTGGACCACGCCGACGAAGGCGACGTCGTTGATCTCGTGGGCGACGTCCAGCAGCGGGGAGCCGGAGACGGCGGACTTGAACTTGCGCGGCAGGTTGGAGAAGTCCTTGTTGCCGATGAAGCGCCGCTGGATCTCCTCGATGGCGGGGGTGCCGTCGATGATCTCGTCCTCGGCGATGCCGGCCACCGGGGAGCCGAGGATGACGCGGGGGGTGTCGCCGCAGGCCTCGGTGGTGGACAGGCCGACGGCCTCCAGCTTCTGCCAGATCGCCGGGACGTCCTCGATCCGGATCCAGTGGTACTGGACGTTCTGGCGGTCGGTCAGGTCGGCGGTGTTGCGGCCGTACTGCTCGGAGACCTCGGCGACGGCGCGCAGCTGGGCGACCGTCAGCCGGCCGCCGTCGATCCGGACGCGGAGCATGAAGTACTCGGCGTCGAGCTCGTGCGGATCCAGGATCGCGGTCTTGCCGCCGTCGATGCCCTCCTTGCGCTGGGTGTACAGACCCCACCAGCGCATCCGGCCGCGAAGGTCGGCCGGGTCGATCGAGTCGAAGCCGCGGTGCGCGTAGATCGTCTCAATACGTGTCCGCACATTGAGACCGTCGTCGTCCTTCTTGAACTGCTCGTTGGCGTTCAAGGGGGTGAAGTGCCCCATGCCCCACTGGCCCTCGCCGCGGTGACGGGTCACCTTGCGAGCGGCGGCGGGGCGGCGCGCGGGGGCGCGGTCGGCCGGGGGCTCGGCGGTCTCGGGGGTGGTGGCCATGGTGAAGTCCTTCGGGGCAGGTGGCTCTGACGCCGGGTTGGTCGCTGGGCGTGCTCGGCGGTGCGGTACTGCTGCGACCTGCGTTTTTCTCGGGACGGGAGAGCAGTCGCGACGGCCGGGCGGGCGCCTGCGCATCCGCTTCGGCGGGGATGGCGGGGAGGTGGCGCCGGGTGCGGTGGGAGGCGGCGGGAAGGGGGCTCAGGTCACCGGACAGATGGCGCTGGACACGCGAAGGAGATCGACGTGCAGTCGACCTACTAGGGTGGTTCCGGCGCTCGGCATGGCAAGAGATTCGCACGGCGCACGACTCGCGGTCCACTAACGTCCGCATTCTGGATGCCGGGGTTTCGGATCGTGAGATGTGGGAGCGTTCCCGCCGCTCCCGCCGACCGGGCCCCGCGCGCCGCCGCCGCACGGCCCCCGGGCGGCCGCCCGGGCCGCCCGCACGGCACCGGGACCCCGGGAGATCCGCCGACCGGTCCCGGCCCGATACCGTTACCCCTGTGCAAGCAGCAGGCGAAACGACCAGGCCGAACCCCGAGCGGCCCTCCCGGCGTCGGGGCAAGGGCGCCCGGCGCCGAAGGGCGGCCAAGCAGGTCACCTGGCGGACCACCGCCTGGGCCCTGGTCAAGGACACCACCAACACCTGCGTCGAGTACCGGGTCACCGGACTCGCCGCGGAGGCGGCGTTCTTCACCCTGCTCTCCATCCCGCCCCTGCTGCTCTGCCTGGCCGGCACGCTCGGCTACCTGGACGACTTCCTCGGCGCCGGCACCATCGACAAGCTGAAGGCCGACATCGTCAAGGCGGCCGGCACGGTCCTCTCGGACTCCTCCATCACGCAGGTGGTGCAGCCGCTGCTGAAGCAGGTGTTCGACCAGACCCGGCCCGACCTCGTCTCGATCGGCTTCCTGCTGTCGCTGTGGTCCGGATCCCGGGCGCTCTACATCTTCATCGACACCATCACCGTGATGTACGGGCTGGACGGCAGGCGGGGCATCGTCAAGACCCGGCTGATGTCGCTCGGCCTCTACCTCGGCGCGCTGGTGATCGGCTCGCTGGTGCTGCCGCTGCTGATGGCCGGGCCGGAGCTGGTGACCAACGCCGTGCCGGAGAGCGCCGGACTGCTCAACGCCACCTACTGGCCGTTCGCGATCCTGCTGCTGATCGTCTCGCTGACCACCCTCTACCACCTGGCGGTGCCGGTCTCCACGCCCTGGCGCGAGGACATCCCCGGCGCCCTGGTCGCCCTGGTGGTGCTGGTCTTCTGCAGCGTGGCGCTGCGGCTGTACCTGGTGAGCTCGATCGAGGGGCACTCGGTGTACGGCTCGCTGGCCGCGCCGGTGGCCGTGCTGCTGTGGATCTTCGTGGTGGCGCTCGCGGTGCTCATCGGCGCCGCCATGAACGCGGCCATAGACCGCCGCTGGCCCACCCTGGAGACCGCCGACGCCCGCGCCGAGAACGAGCGCGCCCACGAGGAGGCGGCCGCCGCCGTGGTCCGCGAGGTGGCCGCCCGGCGCGCCGTCGAGCGGGCCCGCCGGGCGCGCGAGCTGGGCCTCGCCGAGGGCGGCGAGGAGGAGTACTGGGAGGACGAGGGCGAGGACGTCGACGTGCCCTCCGAGTACCCCGAGCGCTGGGCCGACGTGCTCGCCGCCGAGAACGTCCGCGGCCGCATCACCGCCCGCGGCGGCGGCCCGCACCACCGCCCCGCCCCGCCCCCGCCGGACAGCGACCGCCCGACCGCCCCGCCGCCCGAGTACCCGCTGCCGACCCGTCCGCCGCGCCCGCCGTGGGACCAGCGCTGACCGCGGCCGGGGCCGCCTCCGGGCGGACCGCCGCAGGGGGAGGGGCGCCGGCGGGGCGGGGCCGGGTCGCCAGCGGGTGAGCGCCCGAGGAGCGTGGGCAGGAGGCGGGAGCACACCCGCGACCTGCGCCGTGCGAGGGGCCGTCGGACGGCCGGAAGGCCGCCGAGCGTGGCTCGGCGGCCCCGGGAGCACGCCGGTCAGTCGTTGTCGTCGACCCGCCGGCTGGATATGACGTAACGATCCATCGCGAGTTCCGCGCCCTGTCCGAAGAGCCGGCTGCCCGCCAGGCTCGCGTCGTCCTGGAAGTGCTGCGCCGCGGGCGACCCGGTCGTCGGGTCGAAGTAGAACGGCTGCGCGTTGGTGAGGCGCACGAGACCGGAGCCCGGGTTGCCGGGGGCGGCGCCGTCCAGCACGGAGAACATCCCCATCCCGCAGTTCAGCTGGCGCGGCCGGACGTCCTGCTGCGTCCCGCCGTGGTCCAGGACCATGTTGGCCCGCGACACGTGGTGGCCGAGCCGGCTCACCTCGTAGACCTTCCGGCCGTCGACGTACCAGCGGACGACCCCCGCGGCGCGGTCGTAGCCGATCCGGAGGTGGTTCTTGGTCGCCGGGTTCCGGTCCGCCACCGGGATCGCGAACGCGAACGAGGCGTAGTCGCCCAGGGTGTCGCGGTAGTACGGGCTGCGCTCGTAGAAGGCGTACACCTTGTCGTCGGTGACGAAGAAGTCGAATATCAGCCCCGTCTCGGGGTCGACGGCGTTGACGGCGGCCGCGGCGAGCCGCAGGTCGTCGGCGGGGACGGTCGGGCCGAAGGGGTGCCCCGCGGTCCCGTACGTGTGGGCCGTCAGCCAGGTCTCGCAGCTGAGCTCGTACCCCGGAACCGCGTCGAACCCGGCGAAGCCCGTGGAGGCCTGGTGGGACGTCAGCGTGACCCACTTGGCGTGGTCGAGCGCTCCGCCCAGCGGATAGTCCTGGGGGACGGTCTGCGAGAACGCCGGTTCTCCTGTACGGGGGTTGACCCCCTTCGACACCAGCCGGAGGCCGCGCGGCGAGGTGCTCGCCACCGCGTCGTTCGGCGTGAAGGCGCCGTAGCCCGCGTACGTCCAGCGGGCGTCGGGCCCGGAGTCGCGGAAGCCTCTGCGGAAGTCGTCCCACACCAGCCGGTAGTGCCGCGAACCGCTGTCCGTCGCGGCGCTTGCGGGCGCGGACAGCAGCGCGGCGCACAGCGCGGCGATCAGCGGAAGGAGTAACAGGCGCGTCCTGTGAAGCATCGAGGATCCTCTCGGTGGAGGCGGGGTGCGGGCTCGGAGTCCTGTTTGGAGGTGCGGCTTTTCGCCCACGCGAACAGCGGGAATCAACAGGATTCGAGCAGCGCTGATGAAGGCCTCCGACCGTCGGAACGGCCGGCTTCCCGAGATCCCCCCGTGCGTGACAGAGCCTCAGGACAGCCCGTCACGTGATGCGGGCAATCTAAAGCAGCCGGACCGGTCTGGCCAAGGCTTTTCCCGAGGAGGAGATCAGGCCCTCGGCGGCTCCGGGACGGGTGTCCGATCCGTTCAAGACCGGGATGGATCTCTCCGCCTATCGTCCTCCTGCGCGTCCGACACCTGCGCGGAATCCCGCACTCGGCCGCGTTGGTCTTGTCATGCCCCAGGCCGGATGGAGTCATTGTGAAAATCGGAATTGGTCTGCCCAACGCCATCCCCGGGCGTCCTCCGCGTGAGATCAAGCGGTGGGCCGAGGAGAGCGAGCAGGTGGGCTTCCACTCCCTGGGCTCGATCGACCGGCTGGTCTACGACGTCCTCGACCCGCTGGTCTGCCTCGGCATCGCGGCCGCCGCGACCGAGCGCGTCCAGCTGCTCACCAGCGTCCTGAACGTCGGCTGGCGCAACAACCCGATCCTGTTCGCCAAGCAGCTCGCCTCGATCGACCTGATCTCCGGCGGCCGGCTCACCGCGGGCCTCGGCATCGGCGGCTGGCCGGACGACTTCGCCGTCAGCGGCGCCCCGACCAAGGGCCACGGCCGGCTCTTCGACGACGCCCTCCTGGAGATGCGCCGGGTGTGGGACGGCGAGGTCGCCAGTGTCTCCGGTCCCACCCCCCTGCCCGGCAAGGGACGCCCCAAGCTGCTCATCGGCGGCCTCATCCAGGCCGGGTACGACCGGGCCGCGCGCTTCGGTGACGGCTGGGTCGCCCCGACGTTCAACACGGACCTCCTGCTCAACGGCGTGAAGGGGGTCAACGAGGCCTGGGACAGGGCCGACCGCGCGGACCGCCCGCAGGTCCTCACCGGCCGCTACTTCTGCTGCGGCCCCGAGGCCGTCGAGCTCACGGACGAGTACGTGGCCCACTACTACGGCTCCAAGGAGTCGCCGTACTACCCGGGGGTCCGCGGCGACTCCCTCGACAGCGACGAGCGGCTCCACCAGGAGCTGGTCGCCCTCAGCGAGGCCGGCGTCGACGACCTCATCCTCTACCCCGCCAGCAGCTCGCTCGACCAGGTCCACCTGCTGGCCGAGACGCTGGAGCGGGTGGGCGCCCGGCGCACCCCCACCTTCGAGTTCACCACCGCCGACGCCCCGAGCAACTGAACCACGAGTCGAGGAACCACACGTGAGTGAGCAGACCCGTCCGGCGGACCTTCCTCCCGAGGCGGTCCGGGCCCTGGCCGAGACCGTCCGCGGCCCGGTCCTCCTGCCCGGTGACCCCGGCTACGACGACGAGGCCCTGGGCTTCGACCGCTCCGTCGTCCACCACCCGGCCGTCATCGTCGGAGCCGTCCACGCGGACGACGTCGCCGCCGCCGTCCGCTTCGCCCGCGACCACGGTCTGGGCGTCGCCGTCCAGGCCACCGGGCACGGGGCGTCCCTCGGCGCCGACGACGGGGCCCTGCTCCTCTCGACCCGCAGAATGAACGGCTGTCACGTCGACCCCGAGCGGAGCACCGTCCGCATCGAGGCCGGCACGCTGTGGCAGGACGTGATCCCGGAGGCCGCCCGGCACGGCCTCGCACCGCTGAACGGCTCCGCGCCGTTCGTCGGCGCCGTCTCTTACACGCTCGGCGGCGGTATCGGCCTGCTCTCCCGGCGCTACGGCTACGCCGCCGACCGCGTCCGGCGGATCGAGGTCGTCACCGCCGACGGCGAGGCGCGCACCGCCACCGAGGACGAGAACCCCGAGCTGTTCTGGGCGCTGCGCGGCGGCAAGGGGAACTTCGGCGTCGTCACCGCCCTGGAGGCCGAACTCGTCCCGGTCCGGCGGCTCTACGGCGGCGGGCTGTTCTTCCCGGCCGAGTCCGTCCGCGAGGTGCTGCACTTCTACCGCACCTGGATCGAGGAGCTGCCGGACGAGTTCAGCTCCTCCTTCTTCATGCTCGACTGGCCGGACGTCCCGGAGGTCCCCGAGGAGATCCGCGGCCGTTTCGCCCTCCACCTGCGACTGTCCTACCTCGGCCCGGAGGAGGAGGGCGCCCGGCTCGTCGCGCCGCTGCGCGCGGTCGCCGCCCCGCTCCTGGACACCCTCGCCGACATCCCGTACACCGACGTGGGCACGATCCACAACGACCCGCCCACGCCCGGCTCGTACCACATCAACACCTTCCAGCTGACCCGGCTCGACCACGACACGGTCGAGGCGATCCTCTCCCTGGTCGGCCCCGGCACGAAGAGCGCCATCGGCATCGAGATCCGCCACATGGGCGGCGCCCTGTCCCGGCCGCCCCGGGTGCCCAACGCCGTCGCGCACACCTCCGCCGCCTTCCAGCTGTACTCGGCCGGCGTCCTCGGCATCGGCGAGGACCAGGCCGTCCTCGACGGGCACGACCTGGTCGTCGAGACCTTCCGGCCGTGGAACAACGGCACCCGCACCCTCAACTTCATGGCGGGCGTGGCGCACACCGACCCCGAGGACGTCCGCCAGGCCTACACACCGGAGGCGTACGAACGGCTGGTCGCCGCCAAGGCCGCGTACGACCCGGGGAACATGTTCCGCTACAACCACAACATCCCGCCGACGACGAAGGGTCCGCACGCGTGAGCTCCGACTCCCCTCCCACCGAGGAACTGCGGCGGGCCCCCGCGGCCTTCACCGACCGGGTGACCGCGGACGGCCGCTTCGGCCGCGAGGCCGTGCCGGGCCGCTACCGCCTCGTCATCAACCGCGCCTGCCCGTGGGCGCACCGGGCCGTCATCGTCCGTCGGCTCATGGGCCTGGAGGACGCCATCTCGCTCGCCGTCACCGACCCCCTCCAGGAGGTCATCGCCGGCGAGGACCACTGGGTGTTCAGCGAGGCGACGGGCAGCCCCGGGGGCAAGGACCCGGTGCTCGGCATCCACGCGCTGCGGGAGGCCTACCTCGCCCGCGACCCGCACTACGCCGGCGGGGTCAGCGTGCCCGCGCTCGTCGACGCCGAGACCGGCCACCTGGTGACCAACGACTTCGACCGCCTCACCCTCGACCTGGGCGCCGAATGGGCCCCGCTGGCCCGGCCCGGCGCCCCCGAGCTCTATCCCGAGGCCCAGCGCGACGAGATCGACACGCTGTGCGAGGAGATCTACCAGGACCTCAACAACGCCGTGTACCGGGCCGGTTTCGCCCCCGACCAGCAGCACTACGACGCGGCGGTCGGCGCGGTCTTCGGCCGTCTCGACGCGCTGGAGGAACGCCTCACCGACCGCCGCTACCTGCTGGGCGACGCCCTCACCGAGGCCGACATCCGGCTCTTCCCCACGCTCGTGCGCTTCGACGCCGTCTACCACGGCCACTTCAAGTGCAACGTCCGCAAGCTGTCCGAGTACCCGGCGCTGTGGGCCTACGCCCGCGACCTCTTCCAGACCCCCGGCTTCGGCGACACGACGCACTTCGGCCACATCCGCACCCACTACTACTACGTGCACGCGGCGATCAACCCGACCCGGGTGATCGCCGCGGGGCCCGACGTGCGCGGCTGGCTGACCGCGCACCACCGCGAGCGCCTGGGCGGCGCGCCCTTCGGCGCGGGCACCGCCCCCGGCCCCGTCCCGGTCGGCGAACGCCTCTGACCCGGAGGCCGACGGCCGGACGGCAGACACCCCTCCTCCCGCCGGACCTGGGCAGCCGCCCGGGTCCGGACCCCGAGAAAGGAACACCATGCTCCGTCGTAGGTCCGTCCTGCTGGCAGGTGCCGCTGCCGCCGCCCTCACCGCCGCCGGTCCGGCGGTCGCGAAGCCGCGTGGCGACTGGGACCGGTTACGCTCCGCGCTCCAGGGCGACGTCATCCTCCCCGGCGACGCCGGGTACGACAAGGCCCGCCAGTCGCACTTCATCCAGTACGACCATCTGCGCCCGCAGGCCGTCGCCTTCTGCGAGACGCCGGCCGACGTCCGGAAGGTGCTGAGCTTCGCGCACTGGCACGACCTGCACACCGTGCCCCGCAGCGGCGGCCACAGCTACGGCGGCTACTCCACCAACGAGGGCCTGATCCTCGACGTGTCCCGGCTGAACCGGACCACCGTCGGCGCCTCCACCGTCACGCTCGGCCCCGGCGCCCAGCAGGTGGACGCCCTGGCCGCCGTCGACGCCTACGGCCTCGCCCTCCCCAGCGGTCTCTGCCCGACCGTCTGCCCCGGCGGCTTCCTCCAGGGCGGCGGCATCGGCTGGCTGACCCGCCGCGCGGGCGTCGCCACCGACCGGCTGGTCTCCGCCGACGTCGTCCTCGCCGACGGCCGCCTCGTGCGCGCCTCCGAGTACGAGCACCCCGACCTGTTCTGGGCGCTGCGCGGGGGCGGCGGCGGCAACTTCGGCGTCGTCACCCGCTTCGAGCTGCGGCCCGTCAAGATCCCCACGATGGTGAACTACAACCTCACCTGGCCCTGGGAGCAGGCCGCCACGGTCATCGACGCCTGGCAGCACTGGATGATCGGCGGTTCGCGCGACCTCGGCGGCGCCCTCGGCATCCAGTGGGTCGACGCCGGCACCGGCCGCCCCGACGTCCTCATCTACGGCGGCTTCGCCGGGAACCGGGCCGCCTTCGACCAGCAGCTCGCCGCGCTCGTCGCGGCCGTCGGCACCCAGCCCACCACCAGCGCCGTCGCCGAGAAGCCCTTCCGGCAGGCGATGATGCAGTGGTACGGCTGCCAGGACCTCGACACCAGCCAGTGCCACCGGATCGGCTACCTGCCGGAGAGCCAGCTCCCGCGCCAGACGTACTCGCTGGACCGCAACCGCATGGTCTCCCGCGCGATCCCGGCCGAGGGCATCCGCAAGATGCTCGACACCTTCACGGCCTCGCCGCGCGCCGGGCAGTTCCGCTACATCAGCATCTTCGCGCTCGGCGGCGCCGCCAACGACCTGCCGCGCGACGCGACGGCCTTCGTGCACCGCACGACCGAGCTGTACGTGGCCAACGTCGTCGGACTCGGCTCTCCCACCGCCACCGAGGAGGACCGCAGCGCCGCCCGGGCCTGGGTCACCAGCGCGTTCGACGCCGTCGACCCGTACTCGAACGGCGAGGGGTACCAGAACTTCATCGACCCCCTGCTCGACGGCTGGCAGTCGGCCTACTACGCCGAGAACTACGCCAGGCTCTCCCAGGTCAAGCGCAGCTACGACTCCGAGCGGTTCTTCCGGTTCGCCCAGGCGATCCGGTGACACCGGCAGCTCCGCAGCACGGCCCCGTTCCGCACCCCGCCCCGACGACCGTGGAGACGCAGATGACGGAGCACGTTGGTCCCGTGGACAGGACGGTCAACAAGGAGATGGTGGCGCTGCTCCAGGGCGCGTGGCGCTCCCGCGCCATCCACGTCGCCACCGAGCTCGGCCTCCCGGACCTGCTCGCGGAGGGCGAGCGCACGGTCGACGAGCTCGCCGCCGCGACCGACACCCACGCCCCCACCCTGGGGCGCCTGCTGCGGGTGCTGACCACCTTCGGCGTCTTCCGGCGGCTGCCCGACGGGCGGACGTACGCCCAGTCGCCGCTCTCCGCCGTGCTGGTCTCCACCCCCGGCAACGCCGAGTCCACCGACGCCCGGTTCATGGCCGCCGGCTGGCACTGGGCCGCCTGGGGCGAGCTGCTGCACTCCGTCCGCACCGGTACCTCCTCCTTCGAGGTCGCCAACGGCGGGGTGTCCTTCTGGGAGCTCACCAAGACCGACCCCGACGCCAAGCAGCGCTTCAACGCGGCGATGAGCGCCGTCTCCCTGGAGGAGAGCGCCGACATCGCCCGGGCCTACGACTTCTCGTCCGCGCGCCACGTCGTCGACGTCGCGGGCGGCCTCGGCAGCCTCCTCGCCGCGGTCCTGACCGCCCACCCCGAGGTGCGCGGCACGCTCCTGGAGCGCCCCGAGATCGTGCCGCTCGCCCGGGAACTGCTCGGGAAGGCGGACGTCGAGGGACGGTACGAGACGGTCGCGGGCGACTTCTTCGAGGAGGTCCCGGCGGGCGCGGACGTCTACACGATCAAGCGGGCCCTGCACGACTGGGACGACGCCACCATCGTCCGCATCCTGCGGCGCATCCGGGAGGCCATGCGCCCCGACTCGGTGCTGCTGGTCATCGAGGGGGTCGTGGACGAGGACTCGGACCAGGAGGCGCTCTTCCGCGGGCTCCTGCTCACCGTGCTCGTCGGCGGGCAGGACCGGCCCGAGTCGGACTACCGCGCCCTCGCGGAGGAGGCGGGCTTCACCATCCGACGGGGCATCCCGGTGGGCGACGGCGGCCTGCGGATCATCGAGGCCGTCCCGACGGCCTGATCTCGATCAACGAGCCGTCCCTGGGGGAGCCAGGCCGTTACTCTGGACGATCGAGTACGTCCTGGCTCCCGACCTTGTGAAGTGACCCATGACTGCATCTCGTTACCGTGAGCGGGCCGCCGTCCCGGAGCTCGCCGCGCACGTCCACAGCGTGTGGTGCCAGGAGGTGATGCCCGGCGGCCGGGCGCTCGCCCACCGGGTGCTGCCGGACGGGTGCACCGACCTCCTGTGGCGCGACGGCCGGCTCTGCGTGGCCGGCCCGGACACGGCCTGGCGGATGGAGTCCCTGCCCGCCGACTCCTTCATCGTCGGCATCCGCTTCAGACCGGGCGAGGCCCGCCCGCTCTTCGGCGACCACCCGATGGGGGAGTGGCGGGACCAGGAACTCGATCTGGCCGAACTGTGGGGCGTCCAGGAGGCCCGCGAGCTGGGCGAGCGCCTCGCCGAGGCCGGCCGCCCCCGGGAGATCGCCCAGGTCATGGAGCGGACCGTCGTCCGCCGCCTCGCCGACTTCGCGCCCGCCGACGCCGTCGTCCGCGGCGCGGTGAGCGCGCTCGCCTCCCGCCGCGAGCGCCCGGTCGCCGCGCTCGCGGCGGACTTCGGCATCTCCGAGCGCCAGCTCCGCCGCCGCTTCGTGGGCGCCGTCGGCTACAGCCCGAAGACCCTCCAGGGCGTCCTCCGGCTGGCCCGGGCCCTGACCCTGCTGCGCGACGCCCCGGCCCCGGCGAGCCCCGGCACCCCGTCCACGATGGTCGACATCGCCCTCACCGCCGGCTACGCCGACCAGCCCCACATGACGAGGGAACTGAGCCGTCTGACCGGCCTCACACCGGCTCGGATACGCCAGTACGGCACCTGAGCGCGGCTCGGCGGGGCTCCGGATTTAATCGGTGGTGCCGGGCTCCGGGGTGGGGCTATGGTGTCGCGTAATCCCTTCCCGAGGGAACGGGTGTCGGTTCGTCGAGAAGAAGCAGGAGGTGAGTCCCGTGGCCACGACTGTCATGACGGCTGCCCTGGGCAGCGCCCGCGTCCACCTCTCCCTGCCGGCCGCCGGCTGACGTAGCCCCTCGCGCACGCAGCCGCAGCAGCCCGGCGGGATCACTTTCCTCCCGAAGGGCCCACTGCGTTGTTCAACGCTGCCTCCGTTCCGTCTTCCTCCCCGCTTTCCCCCGACAACTCCTCGGGCGCCGTCCCCCCGCTGGCCGGCTACGGCTGGACGGCCGAGCTCGACGAGCTGTTCGCGCCGCTCGCCGAGGCCGGACTGGTCGCCGCCCGGATCGTCCGGGTCGACCGCGGCCAGTGCGACGCCGTGTTCGCCGATCCCGACACCGGCGAGCTGCGCACCGTCCGGGCCGACACCCGGCAGGTCGGCGACGCCGACATGATCAACTGCCCGTGCACCGGGGACTGGGCCGCCGTCGACCTCTCGGCCGGCCTGCCCATGCCCGCGGTCGCGGCCCTGCTGCCGCGCTCCACCGCGATCATCCGCAAGGTCGCGGGCAAGCGCTCCGACGGCCAGGTGCTCGCCGCCAACGTCGACACCGTGGTGGTCGCCGCCTCGCTCGCCGCCGAGCCCGACCTCGGGCGGATCGAGCGCTTCCTCGCCCTCGCCTGGGAGTCCGGCGCCGAACCGGTGGTCGTGCTCACCAAGGCCGACCTGGTCGACGACGCCGACTTCATCCGGGCCGACGTCGAGGCCGCCGCGCCCGGCGTCACCGTCCTGGTGGTCAGCGCCGAGACCGGCGAGGGGATCGACGTGCTGCGCGCCTGCACGCCCGGCACCACCGCCGTGCTCGGGCAGTCCGGCGTCGGCAAGTCCACCCTGACCAATGTGCTCGCCGGGATCGACGTGATGGCCGTCCAGGCGGCCCGCTCCGGCGACCAGAAGGGCCGGCACACCACGACCACCCGCGAACTCGTCCCGCTGCCCGGCGGCGGGGTGCTGATCGACACCCCCGGTCTGCGCGAGGTCGGCCTCTACGGTGGCGAGGGCGTGGCACTCGCCTTCGCCGACATCGAGGAACTGGCCGAGCAGTGCCGCTTCCACGACTGCAACCACGACAGCGAGCCCGGCTGCGCGGTGCTGGCGGCGCTCGCGGACGGCTCGCTGCCGGAGCGCCGGATGGAGAGCTACCGCAAGCTCCAGCGGGAGAACGACTGGATCGCCTCCCGCTCGAACGCCCGGCTCGCCTCGGAGCGGTTGAGGAAGTGGAAGACCATCACCAAGACGATGCGCGCGG
Source organism: Kitasatospora sp. NPDC057692 (assembly GCF_042799475.1). Classification (NCBI taxonomy): domain Bacteria; kingdom Bacillati; phylum Actinomycetota; class Actinomycetes; order Kitasatosporales; family Streptomycetaceae; genus Kitasatospora; species Kitasatospora sp. NPDC057692. The sequence continues at coordinate 230,345 of NZ_JBHVIV010000002.1, forward strand.
CGGGAGGGCCCCTGAAGCGGTGACACCCGGCCGTCCGGCGGCGGCGGAGGAGGGGACGTCCCTCCCCCGCCGCCGGCCGGCCGGTGCGTCAGCGGAGGTCGGCCACCAGCCGGAACCGTTCCAGGACGACGGCGGTGGTGTCGTCGACGGTGAAGGCCGGGTCGCCGAGCGCGGCGCGCAGCTCCGCGCCGTGCCAGAACCGCTCGTGCCCGGCCCGCCACTCGGCGACCGAGGCGTACCCCTCGCCCTCGTCCAGGGCGTGCCGCAGGTCGACCTCGCCGAGCGGGACGACCCGGACCTCGGTGGTCTCGGTCACCGCGACGATCCGCCCGGCCGAGTCGACCACCGCCCCGCGGGTGCCGACCGCCGGCAGCGGCTCGCCCGCCCGCTCGTACTCGGTCAGCAGGCCGGTGGTGCTGGTCTTGGCGCCGGACAGCACGGCGCCCACCAGCAGGTCCCGCAGCGGTCCGGGGAAGGCGAACTCCTCGACCCGCAGCGCGGCGACCTCCGGGTCGTCCGCACCGGTGTAGGGCTGCTCGGACACGTGTACTCCTGGGGTGTCGCCGGGGCGGGGTCCTGCGCAGGCTATCCGGCGGGAGGCCGCCCGGGCGCGCGGTTTTCCACCCGGCCGGCCCGGGACGCCCATGTCCGATTCCCGCCAGTCGAGCACCGCCGGGTGCCGCAGACTGGACAGCGTGATCGACGACGACATCCGGTACCGCGCCGTGGACAGCCGGGACGCCCGCTTCGACGGCGTCTTCTTCACGGCCGTCACCTCGACCGGCATCTACTGCCGGCCGAGCTGCCCGGCCGTGACCCCGAAGCGCGTCAACTGCACCTTCTACCCCAGCGCCGCCGCCGCGCAGAGCGCCGGCTTCCGGGCCTGCCGCCGCTGCCGCCCGGACTCCGTCCCCGGCTCGCCCGAGTGGAACCACCGGGCCGACCTGGTCGGCCGGGCCATGCGGCTGATCGGCGACGGCGTCGTGGACCGCGAGGGTGTGGCGGGCCTGGCCCACCGCCTCGGCTACAGCTCCCGCCAGCTCCAGCGCCAGCTCACCGCCGAACTCGGCGCCGGCCCGATCGCGCTCGCCCGCGCCCGCCGCGCCCAGACCGCCCGGCTGCTGCTGCAGACCACCGAGCTGCCGGTCACCGACATCGCCTTCGCCGCCGGCTTCGCCTCGGTGCGGCAGTTCAACGACACCGTCCGCGAGGTCTACGACCGCACCCCCAGCGGGCTGCGCGCCGAGGTCGCCGCCGGGCGCCGCACCGCGACCCCGGCCGGCGGCCTCGCCCTGCGGCTCGCCTACCGGGGAGCCCTGGACAGCGACCACCTGATCGACTTCCTCGCCCTGCGCGCCGTTCCCGGCGTGGAGGAGGTCGTGCCCGGGCCGCGCCCCGGCGTGCGCACCTACCGCCGCACCCTCGCCCTCCCGTACGGCCACGGCATCGCCGAGGTGGACGGCCTCGCCCCCGGGGATCCGGCCACCCGCGGCTGGCTGGACTGCCGGCTGCTGCTGACCGACCTGCGCGACCTGCCGACCTCCGTCCAGCGGCTGCGCGGCCTGTTCGACCTGGACGCCGACCCGGTCGCGGTCGACGAGCAGCTCGGCGCCGACCCGCTGCTCGGCCCGCTCGTCCGGGCCCGCCCCGGACTGCGCTCGCCGGGCCACGTCGACCCGCACGAGCTCGCCGTGCGCGCCGTCCTCGGCCAGCAGATCACCGTCGGCGCGGCCCGCACCCTGGCCGGCCGGCTCGCCGAGAAGTACGGCACCGCGCTGCCCGAGGCCAACGGCGGACTGCGGCTGCTCTTCCCGACCGCCGCCGCCCTGGCGACCGCCGACCCGGAGGACTTCGCGATGCCGGCCGCCCGCCGCCGCGCCCTCACCGGTCTGTGCGCCGCCCTCGCCGAGGGCGTCGTCCGGCTCGACGGCGGCGTCGACCGGGCCGAGGCGGCCGCCCGGCTGCTCGCCCTGCCCGGCATCGGCCCGTGGACCGTCGGCTACCTGCGGATGCGCGCCCTCGCCGACCCCGACGTCTTCCTCCCGAGCGACATCGGCGTCAAGCACGGACTGCTCCGGCTCGGCGCCCCGGGGGACCCGAAGTCCGCCGCCCTCGCGGCCGAGGCCTGGGCCCCCTGGCGCTCGTACGCCGTGCACCGCCTCTGGGCGGGCGCGGCCGCAGACCCCAGCACCGGAACGGAGAACACCGCAGCATGAGCACCACCGTCTTCACCTTCATGGAGAGCCCGTTCGGCCGGCTGCTGCTCAGCGGCGTCGTCCCGGAGGGCGGCGGCCCGGCCGCGCTGGCCGCCGTCACCGCCCCCGGCCAGCGGTACGCGCTCGCCGAGCCCGCCGACGACTGGGTGCACGACCCCGAGGCGCTCGCCGAGCCGGTCACCCAGCTCACCGAGTACTTCGCCGGCGAGCGCACCGCCTTCGACCTGCCGCTCGCCCCGGTCGGCACCGAGTTCCGCCGCCGGATCTGGGACGTCCTCGACAAGATCCCCTACGGCGGGACCGTCACCTACGGACAGCTCGCCGACCTGGCCGGCGAGTCCCCGCGCGCGGTGCGGGCGGTGGGCGGGGCGGTCGGCGCCAATCCGCTGCTGATCGTCCGCCCCTGCCACCGCGTCCTCGGCGCCAACGGCGCCCTCACCGGCTTCGCCGCCGGGGTGGACCGCAAGCGCTGGCTGCTCGACCTGGAGCGCGGCACCTCGCTGTTCTGAGCCGCTCCGTTCTGCGTCGCTCCGTTCCGAACGGTCCGGTGCCGCGCGGCTCCGCGGGCCCGGGGGCGCTCCCGGTCAGCCGGCCGGGAGCGCCCGCAGGTCCACCCGCCAGTCGTTGCTGCGCATCCAGCGGCCGGGCGGGAACTCGAAGTCGGTCTCGCCCAGCAGGGTGAAGCCGGCCCGGCGGCAGACGGCGTTGGAGGCCGGATTGCCGACCGAGGGGAAGGCGTGCAGGTACCGGTCGCGGCCGGTGCGGGCGGCGGCCTCCACGGCGGCCCGCGCCGCGACCGGGGCGATTCCCCGGCCCTGGTACGGCGGCAGGACGTTCCAGCCCATCTCGTAGACCGTGCCGCCCTGCCGGTCGCGCTCGGCGTAGCCGACGGTGCCGACCGCCACCCCTTCCGGCTCCAGGACGACGCGGTACATGCAGCCGAGGCCGGAGGGGACGAAGTCCAGGTAGCGCCGGTGCCGGACGAGCATCCGCTCCTCGTCCTCCGGGCCGCCGACGTGCGCGCGCATCTCCGGGGTGTTGACCAGCCGCAGCAGGGCGAGGTCGGCGTCGGTCCAGGGTTCGAGGCGGAGCAGCGCGGGGTCCATGGCGGGACGGTAACCGGAGCGGGCCCGGTCCGGTACCGGGTTTTCCCGGCCGGACAGCACCCCGCCGGGCCGGACGGTTCTGCCGGGGCGGACGCCCGGGCCGGCCGTCCGCGGGCTCAGCCGCCCGCGGGCCCGGCAAGCGCGCGGGCCAGGTTCTCCAGGGCCGGCAGCGCGTGCATCACGGCGTCGCGGTCGGTGGGGGAGAGGGTGTCGAGCGCCGAGGCGATCCGGCGCTCGTGGGCCCGCTGCCAGTCGTCGAGCTGGCTCCGCCCGGCCGGGGTGAGCGCGATCCGCGCGGTGCGGCGGTCCCCGGGATCGGTCTGGCGGTCGACGAACCCGGCGTCCAGCAGCTTGCCGACCAGGCCGCTGACGGTGTTGGGGGCGAGCCGCTGCCGGGCGGCCAGTTCGCCGACCCGCAGCGGGGCGGCGGCCAGCGTCTGGAGGAGTTCGACCTGCGCCATCGGCAGGGACTCCCACGGGTAGTCGGTGCGGATGCTGCTGCGCAGCGCCCGGCGGAGCCGGGTGACCGCGTCGGTGAGCCGCCGGGCGCGCTCGATCGCCGCCGGCTCCACGGCCTGCGGCTCGGCGGCGGGTTCGGGAACAGACGGTGACGACGGCATGGCCGACAGCGTAGCGCCTGGGTCGGACGCCGCCCGAACGCCGGGGACCGGTCGGGGACGACCGGCCCCGCCGAGTAACGGTCCGATCGCATGCCGATCAGATCGTAGAGAGAACATATCTGTATCCGATATATTTCGCCGTATGAACGCGGCGTCGACCCTCACCACCCGGCTCACCACCGGTCTGCTCACCGAACGTCCCCGGCCGCGCGGCATAGCCGGCTGGCGGCACGCCCACTGGCTCGCCGTCGGCACCGTCTGCCTGGGGGCCTTCCTCGGTCAGCTGACCGCCAGCATCACCGCCCTCGCCTACCCGGCGCTCCAGCGCCACTTCGACACCGGCTTCGCCGCCGTCGAGTGGGTCGCCCTCGCCTACCTGCTGGTCCTGGTGGCGCTGCTCGCGCCGATCGGCCGGCTCTCCGACCTGGTCGGGCGCAAGACCATGTACATCGGCGGGTTCGTCGTCTTCGGCCTCGCCTCGCTCGGCGCCGGGTTCGCCGACGGCCTCGGCACCCTGATCGCCCTGCGCGCCGTCCAGGCCGTCGGCGGCGCCATGATGCAGGCCAACAGCGTGGCCCTGGTCGCCCGCGGCGTGTCCGAGCACGCGATGCGCCGGGCGCTCGGCATCCAGGCCGCGGCCCAGGGCCTCGGCCTGGCGCTCGGGCCCAGCCTCGGCGGACTGCTGGTCGAGCACGCCTCCTGGCGCTGGGTGTTCTGGATCAATGTGCCGGTCGCCCTGGTGGGCGTGCTGGCCGGCTGGTTCCTGCTGCCCCGGACCCGCCACCCGGACGCCGGTCCGGTGCCGCGCGAGCTGCCCCGCCCTGTCCCCCGGCCGCGCGGCACCGCCCGGACCGCCCGGACCCGCCTGGGGGACGGCGGGCACTTCGACCTGGCCGGCCTGCTGCTGCTCGCCGGCTCCACCACCGCGCTGCTGCTCGCCCTCTCCGCCGCCTCCGGCCTGCCGCTGCCCGGCTGGGCCGTCGCCGCCCTGCTGCTCGCCGCGGTGCTGTGCGGGCTCGGCCTGGTCCGCCAGGAGCGCCGCGCCACCCGGCCGATCCTCGCCCCCGGCCTGGTCAACACCCCGGGGGTGCGCCCCGGGCTGGCCGTCTCGCTGATCGGCTACCTGCTGCTGTTCTGCCCGCTGGTGCTCGGGCCGGTGCTGCTCGCCGAGGCGGGCCTGCCGACCGCGCGGGCCGGTCTGGTGATCACCCTGCTGCCGGCCGCGTTCGCGGTGGCCGCGACGGTCGGCGGCGGGCTGCTGCCGCGCGGCTGGTCGGACGTCGCCCGCTGCCGCTTCGGCGCGGCCCTCGCCGGGGCCGGACTGCTGGGCTGCGTGCTGCTGCCCGCCGCGGGCGCCCCCGCGCTGTGGCCGGCGCTCCCGCTGCTGGTGGCCGGCGGCGGGCTGGGCCTGCTGCTGCCCGCCAACAACGCCCTGGTGATGCGGGCGATACCGGCCGAGTGCTCGGCGGTCGGCGGCGGCATGGTCAACATGGCCCGCAGCCTCGGGACGGCGCTCGGCACGGCGCTGCCGGTGCTCGGCGTCCACCTGGCCGGACCGGCGATGGGCGGGCGCTCGGTGCTGCTGGCGCTGGCCGCCGTCGCGGTCCTGGCCGTGGCGCTCAGCCGGCCGGTGCGGCGGCGCTGAGGGCGTGGAACGGCCGACGGCCGGGGCGGGGGGCGGGGGTGCGACCCC
>NZ_JBHVIV010000003.1:0-81901 GCF_042799475.1 Kitasatospora sp. NPDC057692
CCGCGAGCCCCCGCAGCGCCGCGCCGAGCCGCCGCACGAGGCCCCCCGGGAGGCGCCGCGGGAGTCGTCGCGCCGCGAGCCGCGCCCGCGCAGCCGCAACCGGATGTACATCCCGGGCCTGGGCTGCCTGAAGGGCTGCCTCGTGGTGCTGCTGGTGCTGGCGGTGGCCGCGGTGGCGCTGTGGAACTTCACCCCGCTGCCGGACTACTGGGCCAACGTCCAGGACTGGTTCACCAGCGCGAAGGACTGGGTGACCGGACTGTTCGACAGCGCGAAGAACTGACGCGACGGTTCCCGGGGCCCTCCGGAAGGCCCCGGGACCCGGGCTCCGCAGCGGGATTGACGCTTTGTCGATAATTCGCGAGATTTCCCGCCGTCCAGGACCCGCCGAGCGCCTCGGGCGGCCCGCGGAGGGCGTCCGGGCGCGTAGGTTGGTCGCTGTTGTCCCGCCCCACCGAGCGCCCCCGGACCCTCCCGGAGCGCTCCCGCCGCCCACGGAGCAGCATTGGCACGCAAGATCGGCAGCCGCTACACCGTCCACCAGGTGATCGGCCGGGGCTCGGCCGGGACGGTCTGGCTCGGCGAGGGCCCGGACGGTCCGGTCGCGGTCAAGCTGCTCCGCGAGGACCTGGCCGCCGACCAGGTGCTGGTCGGGCGCTTCGTGCAGGAACGCGCCGCGCTGACCAGCCTCGACCACCCCCGGGTGGTCGGCGTGCGCGACATGGTGGTCGACGGCAGCGACCTCGCCCTGGTGATGGAGCTGGTCCAGGGCACCGACCTGCGCTCCCGGCTGGAGCGTGACGGCGCGCTGCCCCCGCAGACCGCCGCCTCGATCATCGCGGACGTCGCCGACGGCCTGGCCGCCGCGCACGCGGCCGGCATCGTGCACCGGGACGTCAAGCCGGAGAACGTGCTGCTCGACCTCTCCGCCGCCCCCGGGCCCGGCGGCGCCCCGCGCGCCAAGCTGACCGACTTCGGGGTGGCCCGGCTGGTCGACGCCCCGCGCCGCACCCGCGCCACCCGGATCATCGGCACCCCCGACTACCTCGCCCCCGAGATCATCGAGGGCCTGGAGCCGCGCGCCGCCGTCGACATCTACGCCCTCGCCACCGTGCTGTACGAGCTGCTGGCCGGCTTCACGCCGTTCGGTGGCGGCCACACCGGCGCGGTGCTGCGCCGGCACGTCACCGAGCAGGTGCCGCCGATCCCCGGGCTGCCGGACGGCCTGTGGCGGATCATCGCCGAGTGCCTGGCCAAGGCCCCGGCCTCCCGGCTGCGCGCCGCCGAGCTGGCCGCCCGGCTGCGCGAGCAGCTGCCGGCCCTGGCCGGGCTGCCGGTGCTGGCCGTCCCGCAGCAGGGCCGGGCGCCCGCCGAGGAGCAGCTGACCCCGGCCGAGGCGGTGTACGCCGAGGTGGACGCCGCCCCCGGCACCCACAAGCGCCGCCGCGGCCCGGCCGTGCCGCTGGTGCCCGGTATCGCCCCGGACTCCACCCGGGACACCCACACCAGCCTGCGCCGCCCGTCCGCGCACGAGCTGGCCTCCTACGCGGCCGAGTCGCGGGCCCAGCGCACCGCCCCGGGGGCGGCCCACCGCCGGGACCGCCAGGCGCTGCTGCGCCGCCGCCGGGTGCTGGCCGTGCTGCTGGCCGTCGTCCTGCTGCTGGCCGGCGCGGCCGCGGCCTGGACCGCCTTCGCCGCCACCGCCCCGGACGCCGGACCCGGCTCCCGCCCGGCCACCGTCTCCACCGCGCCGCGGGCTCCCTAGCGGCCCGTCCCGAGTCCGTCCCGGGCCCTTTCCGAGCCCTTTCCGGGCCCGCCCCGAGCCCTTTCCCGGGCCGTTCCGGGCCGGACGGACGGCCTGCGGGCGCCCCGCGGAGGGGCCGCGGACGGGTCGTGTGCGCCCCGGACGCCCCCGCGGTCGTCAGAAGCCCCCCGGGAACCATTACCCTGGGGGCGTGGCAGCCGTCGATCCTTCCGAAGAGCTCAAGAACCTCGAAACGACCATGGGGTCGATCGAGGCCGTCCTCGACCTGGACAAGATCCGGGCCGACATCGCGCGCCTGGAGGAGGAGGCAGCCGCCCCCGACCTGTGGGACGACCTGGCGAACGCGCAGAAGGTGACCAGCAGGCTCTCCTTCCTCCAGGGCGAACTGCGCAGGGTCGAGGGCCTCCGCGGCCGCATCGACGACCTGGGCGTCCTGTTCGAGCTGGCCGAGGCCGAGGACGACGCGGACACCCGCGCCGAGGCCGAGACCGAGCTGACGGCCGTCGCCAAGGCGGTCGAGGAGCTGGAGGTCCGCACCCTCCTGTCGGGCGAGTACGACGCCCGCGAGGCGCTGATCAACATCCGCGCCGAGGCCGGTGGCGTGGACGCCGCCGACTTCGCCGAGCAGCTGATGCGCATGTACCTGCGCTGGGCCGAGCGGCACGGGTACCCCACCGAGGTGTACGACACCTCGTACGCGGAGGAGGCCGGCATCAAGTCCGCGACCTTCACCGTCAAGGCCCCGTACGCCTACGGCACCCTCTCGGTCGAGCAGGGCACGCACCGCCTGGTCCGCATCTCCCCGTTCGACAACCAGGGCCGCCGGCAGACCTCGTTCGCCGGTGTCGAGGTGCTCCCGGTCGTCGAGCAGTCCGACCACGTCGACATCGACGAGTCGGAGCTGCGCATCGACGTCTACCGCGCCTCCGGCCCCGGTGGCCAGGGCGTCAACACCACCGACTCGGCGGTGCGCATCACGCACATCCCGACCGGTGTGGTGGTCTCCTGCCAGAACGAGCGCTCGCAGATCCAGAACAAGGCGTCCGCGATGAACGTCCTCCAGGCCAAGCTGCTGGAGCGGCGCCGCCAGGAGGAGCGCGCGGCGATGGACGCGCTCAAGGACAGCGGCAGCTCCTGGGGCAACCAGATGCGCTCCTACGTGCTGCACCCGTACCAGATGGTCAAGGACGTCCGCACCGAGTTCGAGGTCGGCAACCCGCAGGGCGTGCTGGACGGCGACATCGACGGCTTCATCGAGGCCGGCATCCGCTGGCGCAAGCAGCGCGAGACCGCCGCGCAGTAGCGCGACGGGCGGCCCCCGCCCCTCGCAGGACCGAACGTGCGAAGGCCCCCGACCGGTTCACCGGGCGGGGGCCTTCGCCGTACGTCTCTCAGGCCAGCGCCTGCCGCGCGATCAGCGCCACCGCGAGCAGTCCGGCCAGCACGGCCAGCAGCATCGCGGGGGAGAGCGCGGCGAACGGACCCTGCTGCTCCTGCAGCCGGGCCCGGGTGGCACGGCACGCGGGGCAGCGGCCCTCGCTGACGCGGCCGTTGCAGTGGGCGCACACCAGATGGTCGCAGGTCATGCGATCTCCTCCTCGCTGCTACTGCAAACGCACCGGACCGGGCCTTGGTTCCTTCTCGTTGCCCTGTGCGGCGGAGCGGTCGGGCCCGACCGCACCCTCCACTCTGCCAGGTTCCCGGCGTTCCGGCCCCCGGGCTGTGAGATGGCTCCCAATTTTCGGGGCATACCCGGTCATTCTCCCCCAGTTCCCCGCCGCTGTCGCGGTCCGAACCTGCGGGCCGACCGCCCGTTCGCGTATGGTCCCAAGCCGGGAGCGGCCGTTCCGCTCCCCTCGCCCGCCCCGGGTCGGGCACACCGAGGGGCGGACCGACCCAGGACTGGCGCCGCCTAGGATGGCCTCCGTGATGCAGCCGTGATCAGATTCGACAACGTCTCCAAGACCTATCCCAAGCAGAACCGTCCCGCCCTGGACAACGTCTCGCTGGAGATCGAGAAGGGCGAGTTCGTCTTCCTGGTCGGCTCGTCCGGCTCGGGCAAGTCCACCTTCCTGCGGCTGTGCCTGCGCGAGGAGCGCCCCAGCAGCGGCGAGGTGCACGTGCTGGGCAAGGACCTGGGCAAGCTGTCCAACTGGAAGGTGCCGCACATGCGCCGCCAGCTGGGCACCGTCTTCCAGGACTTCCGCCTGCTGCCCAACAAGACGGTCGCGCAGAACGTCGCGTTCGCGCTGGAGGTCATCGGCAAGCCGAAGAGCGCCATCAACAAGGTGGTGCCCGAGGTGCTCGACCTGGTCGGCCTCGGCGGCAAGGAGGACCGCATGCCGGGCGAGCTGTCCGGTGGTGAGCAGCAGCGCGTGGCGATCGCCCGGGCGTTCGTCAACCGCCCGATGCTGCTGATCGCGGACGAGCCCACCGGCAACCTCGACCCGCAGAACTCGGTCGGCATCATGAAGCTGCTCGACCGGATCAACCGCACCGGCACCACCGTACTGATGGCCACCCACGACCAGGCCATCGTCGACCAGATGCGCAAGCGCGTCATCGAGCTCGACAAGGGGCTGCTGGTCCGCGACCAGGCCCGCGGCGTCTACGGGTACCAGCACTGACCGCTCGGCGCTGAACCCGTGGGCCGCCCGCCCGCCTCGTCCGACCAGCAGTACCGACCCTGGAGTTGTTGAACGCATGCGCGCCCAGTTCGTCCTGTCGGAGATCGGTGTGGGTCTCCGCCGCAACCTGACGATGACCATCGCGGTCGTCGTCAGCGTCGCGCTCTCCCTCGCCCTCGCCGGTGCCTCCCTCCTGGTCCGCGACCAGGTCAACTCGATGAAGGGGTACTGGTACGACAAGGTCGAGGTGAGCATCTACTTCTGCACCAAGGCCGACGCCCGGAACTCGCCCCAGTGCGACAAGGGCGCGGCCACCGACCAGCAGATCGCCGACATCAAGACCCAGCTGGACAAGATGGACTCGGTGGTCCAGTCCTCGACCTTCGAGAACTCCGCCGAGGCGTACAAGCACTGGAAGGAGATGAACCCGGACAACCCGCTCATCTCCGTCCTCGGCCCGGAGGCCATCCCGCAGTCCTGGCGGGTCAAGCTCAAGGACCCGACCAAGTACGACGTCATCCAGAGCGCCTTCGCCGGCAAACCCGGCGTCAAGTCGGTCGAGGACCAGCGGAAGATCCTGGAGAACCTCTTCGGCCTGCTGAACGGCCTCCAGACGGCGGCCTTCGTCATCATGGTGCTGATGCTCTTCGTCGCCCTGCTGCTGATCGTCAACACCGTCCGGGTGTCGGCGTACAGCAGGCGGCGCGAGACCGGCATCATGCGCCTGGTCGGCGCCTCGAACTTCTACGTGCAGATGCCGTTCATCGCGGAGGCCGCGTTCTCCGCGCTGCTCGGCGCCGTGATGGCCGCGGGTCTGCTGCTGGGCGGCCACTTCTTCGTCCAGAACTGGCTCGCCGACCGGGTGCAGTTCATCCACTTCATCGGCCTGTCCTCGGTGCTGGCGGTGATACCGCTGCTGGTCGTGGTGGGTATGGGCATGGCCGGCATCGCGGCCTTCTTCACCCTCCGCAAGTACCTCAAGGTCTGAGGCCCGGGGGCCCGGACGGATCCGGCGGCCCCGGACGGCACTGCGCCGTCCGGGGCCGTCGGCGTTCCGTCGCGGTCCCTTTCCGGGTCGCGGCGTTTCCGAAGGGTTCTAGACTCCGGTCCATGCCAGTCACTCCCCGCGCGGCGCGTCAGGTGGCCACCCTCAGCCTGGTGTTCGGCGTGGTCCTGCTGGCCGGGGCCGCCACCGGCGCCTGGGGCGAGCCCGGTGCGACGGCGCGGCCGCCGTCCGCCGACACCGCGCAGGCCGCCGCCGCGACCATCGGCGCCGGCCAGGACCCGGCCGGCGCCGACCTCTCCGAGCAGCAGGCCGAGCACCTGATCGGCGCCACCGGCGACCGCTGGGGCGCGTACTACAGCGCCCAGGAGTACGCCGAGTTCAGCCAGGGCCTGGACGGCCGCTACCTCGGGGTGGGCCTGTCCGTGGGCCGCGGCGAGGACGGCGTCACCACCGTCTCCCAGGTGCGGCCCGCGGGGCCGGCCGCCGCCGCCGGGATCGCGGTCGGCGACCGGCTGCTGCGGATCGGCGAGGACCAGGCCGACCGGCTGCCGGTCACCGAGGTGGTCGCCCGGCTGCGCGGACGCGAGGGGGCCGAGCGCCGGCCCGGTTCGGAGGTCGTGCTGGCCGTGCGGCGGGACGACGGCGAGGAGCGCGAGGTCCGGCTGCGCCGGGCGCTGCTGGACAGCCAGCAGGTGACCGTCGAGCACCTGGCGGGCGGCGTGGTGCGGATCGCCGTGGGGGCCTTCACCTCCGGCGTGGCCGAGCAGGTGCGCGCCGCCGCGCGCGGCGCGCGGGCCGGCGTGGTGCTCGACCTGCGCGGCAACTCCGGCGGGCTGGTCGAGGAGGCCGCCGGCACCGCCGGGGTCTTCCTGGACGGCGGCCCGGTCGGCTCCTACCAGGACCGCGGCGGCACCCGGGAGCTGACCGCCCCGCCCGGCGGCGACCAGCGCACCCCGCTGGTGGTGCTGGTCGACGGCGGCACGATGAGCGCCGCCGAACTGCTCACCGGCGCCCTGCAGGACCGCGGCCGGGCCGTGGTGGTGGGCGGGCGCACCTTCGGCAAGGGCACCGTCCAGCAGCCCAGCCGGCTCGCCGACGGCGCGGTGCTGGAGCTGACCGTCGGCCGCTACTACACCCCGGCCGGCCGTTCCCCGGAGGGCACCGGTCTGGCCCCGGACGTCCCGGCGGGCGCCTCCGAGGACGCCGCCGCGCTCGCCCTGCGCGTCCTGGCCGGGCTGGGCAGCCGCGCGTAAAGGGGCTGCCCGGCACCGGGTGGAGGTGCGAGAATGACCGCGCTATGGCAAAGGAAACCGGACACAAGCTGATCGCGCAGAACAAGAAGGCGCGACACGAGTACACCATCCTCGACACCTACGAGTGCGGTCTCGTGCTCACCGGCACGGAGGTGAAGTCACTGCGCGAGGGGCGGGCCAACCTGGTCGACGGTTACGCCTACATCCAGAACCACGAGGCGTGGATCGACAACGTCTTCATCCCCGAGTACACCCAGGGGACGTGGACCAACCACGCGGCGCGGCGCAAGCGCAAGCTGCTGCTGCACAAGCTGGAGATCCGCAAGATCGAGACGAAGGTCCGGGACGCCGGCCACACCCTCGTCCCGCTCTCGCTGTACTTCAAGGACGGCCGGGTGAAGCTCGAACTGGCGCTCGCGGTCGGCAAGAAGCTGTACGACAAGCGGCAGACCCTGCGCGAGAAGCAGGACACCCGTGAGACCGCGCGCGCGGTGGCGGCCGCCCGGCGACGCCAGCGTTAATCGGCTGGACCCTCGCTGGTCGCCTCGCGTACCATGGGGCCCAGCACCACGGACGGTCTCCGTCCGCGCTGTTTCTCAACAAAACATGGGGATGATCGGTTTCGACAGGGGATGTTGAAACAGGGGAAGCGAGCCGAGGAACGCGGCAATGATCTCGTTAACCACGTGTCGCAAAAAATAATCGCCAACTCTAAGCGCGATTCCCAGCAGTTCGCTCTCGCTGCCTAATAAGCACCGATAGCGCTTGGGTGTCAGCCCGGGGAGTTCCCGACCCGGATCCTGGCATAATCTAGGGAACTCAACCGTCCGCCCGGGCTGCGGGGGCGGAGGGGAAATCAAACAGCAGCTGGGCCTGTTGGCGGCTTGTCCGCGTGACCGCCAGGGCCGAGAAAAGCACAGCGGACTGCGCTCGGAGAAGCCCTGAATTAACTCCACTGGACCCGGGTTCGATTCCCGGCATCTCCACCACCCCATGTTGACAGTGAAGGCCGTCCACCGCGTTGCGGAGGGCGGCCTTCACGTTTCCCCCGGCCGGGGCGTAGGATCGTCCGTCCGCTCGTTTCCCGGAGCCGGATTCCGCCGCAACCACCGAGGCCATGCAGAGCAACACGGACACCAGCACCACGGACACCGCCGCCACCGACCACGAGACCGTGCGCGCGCGCGAGATCGCCGGTGAGCAGCGTCACCTCGACACCGTCTACCACCGCCTGGAGGAGAAGCTCGCCGAGGCCGAGTACATCCTGGAGGACGCCGCCAAGCGCGTGCACGTCGGGACCCCCGGCGCGCTCGCCGAGCGCGACGCCCAGGTGTACCGGGCCGGGGCCCACCTCCAGCGGCTCAACAACGAGTTCGAGGACTTCCTGTTCGGCCGCATCGACCTCCAGCGGCCGGACGCCCCGGAGGAGCACGGCATCCCCTCCGCCACCCCGCTCGACCCGGCCGACCCGGCCGTCGCCGAGACCCTGCACATCGGCCGGCTCGGCGTGCTGGACGCCGAGTACGGCCCGCTGGTGATCGACTGGCGGGCCCCCGCCGCGGCGCCGTTCTACCGCTCCACCCCGCTGGAGCCCGGCCGGGTCATCCGGCGCCGGGTGATCCGCTCCAAGGGGCGCAAGGTGATCGGCGTCGAGGACGACCTGCTGCGCCCCGACCTCACCCCCACCCTGGACGGCGAGGAGCTGGCGGTGGTCGGCGACGGCGCGCTGATGGCCTCGCTGGGCCGCGCCCGCAGCCACTCGATGCGCGACATCGTCTCCTCCATCCAGAAGGAGCAGGACGAGGTGATCCGCGCCGCCGCGGCCGGCGCCACCCTGGTCACCGGCGGCCCCGGGACCGGCAAGACCGCCGTCGCGCTGCACCGGGCGGCCTTCCTGCTCTACCAGGACCGCCGCCGCTACGCCGGGGGCATCCTGGTGGTCTCGCCGACCCCGCTGCTGGTCTCCTACACCGAGGGCGTGCTGCCCTCGCTCGGCGAGGAGGGCCAGGTCGCGATCCGCGCGGTCGGCTCGCTGGTCGACGGCATCGAGGCGGGCACCTACGACACGCCCGAGGCGGCCCGGATCAAGGGCTCGGCCCGGATGGTCCAGCTGCTGCGCCGGGCCACCCGGGCCGCGCTGGAGCCGGGCGCGCCGCAGGAGCTCAAGGTGGTCGCCCGCGGCGAGGTGCTGAAGCTGGACGCGGGCCGCCTCAAGGCGGTGCGCGGCAACGTCATCGGCTCCGGCGGCACCCCGCTCAACCTGCTGCGCCCGCGCGCCCGCCGGCTGCTGCTGGACGCGCTCTGGCAGCAGGCCGTCCGCCACCTGCCCAAGCCCGCCGACCACTACGCCCGTGAGCAGCGCCAGGAGGAGAAGGAGTCCTTCGACGACTACGTCTCGGACGAGGCGCCGTTCCTGGACTTCCTGGACGCCTGGTGGCCCGCGGTCACCCCGCGCCGGGTGCTCGGCACGCTGAAGCACGCCCGGCACATCAACCGGATCGCCCGCCGCGCGGTCTCCCCCGACGAGGCGAGGCTGCTGGCGGCGTCCTGGCGGCACCTGTCGGAGCGCGGCGAGGGCGCGCTGTCGGCGCACGACGTGGCGCTGGTGGACGAGCTGCAGGTGCTGCTCGGCGAGCCGGCCCGGCCGAAGGTCCGCGAAGTGGACGCGGTGGACCTGCTGAGCGGCCTGGAGGAGGTCACCACCTTCGCCGACCGCTCCGCCCGGCAGCGGGATCGGGTGCCGGCCGAGCGGGTCGAGTACGCGCACGTGATCGTCGACGAGGCGCAGGACCTCACCCCGATGCAGTGGCGGATGATCGGCCGCCGTTCCCGGATGGCCACCTGGACCATCGTCGGCGACCCGGCGCAGTCCTCCTGGCCGTTCCCCGAGGAGGCGCAGGCCGCGCTGGACGAGGTGCTGTCCGGCAAGCCCCGCCGCCGCTTCACGCTGACCGTGAACTACCGCAACCCCGCCGAGATCGCCGAGGTGGCGGCCAAGGTGCTGGCGCTGGCCGCGCCGGGCACGCCGTCGCCGAGCGCGGTGCGGCACGTGGGCGTCGAGCCGCGCTTCGCGGCCGTCACCGACCCGTCGCCGGAGGCCTTCGGCGCGGGCGCCCGGGCCGAGCTGGAGCGGCTGCTGGGCGAGGTGGACGGCACGGTGGCCGTGGTGGTGCCGATGGACCGGAGGGCCGAGGCCGCGGGCTGGGCCGAGGGGCTGGGCGAGCGCGTGGTGGCGCTGGGCAGCCTGGAGGCCAAGGGCCTGGAGTACGACGCGACCGTGGTGGCCGACCCGACCGGGATCGCCGGCGAGTCCGAGGCGGGCCTGCGGGTGCTGTACGTGGCGCTGACCCGGGCGACCCAGCGGCTGACCGTGCTGTCCGGCCCGGACGACCTGCCGGACGCCGCCGGGGTGCCGGCGCTGCTGCGCGACTGACGGCCCGTACGGCCGGTCCGGGCTCCCGGGCCGGCCGTACGCCGTCACGGTGTGCGACCACGGCGAAGGCCCCCCACCCGGTGGGTGAGGGGCCTTCAGAAGCTACGACACCGACCCGCCATGCTCGCCTCGCGGCAAGTGGTCCCTCGAAGGGACGAAGGTTGGGCCCGGGGGCTTGGATCGAGCCGGTGTCCCGTCCAATGTAACGCATCGGGCGGTGGAGGCAAGAAGTTGTCGGGTCCGCACACTCAATGAACGTTATTTCTGACTACGCCCTGGTAGGTGCGACCATCGACGTCTAGCATGCGCAAGCGAGGGCTTCAACAAATTGTTGAACTCGCGGACGGAAGACGGAAGAAGGAACGTCGATGGCGACGGTGCCCAGTGTCTCGAACTCGATCACGGTGCGGCTGGAGGTGCCGGCCAGAGGCAACGCCGTCAGCGCGATCACCACGGCGGTGGAGTCCTCCGGCGGCTCGGTGACCGGGCTCGACGTGACCTCCTCCGGCCTGGAGGCGCTGCGGATCGACGTGACGGTCGCCGCCTCCTCGGTGGCGCACGGTGAGGAGATCGTCGAGAAGCTCCGGGCGATCGACGGCGTCACCATCGGCAAGGTCTCGGACCGCACCTTCCTGATGCACCTCGGCGGCAAGATCGAGATGTCCTCGAAGCTGCCGATCCGCAACCGCGACGACCTCTCGATGATCTACACCCCGGGTGTCGCCCGGGTCTGCATGGCGATCGCCGAGAACCCCGAGGACGCCCGCCGCCTCACCATCAAGCGCAACAGCGTCGCGGTGGTCACCGACGGCTCCGCCGTGCTGGGCCTGGGCAACATCGGCCCGGCCGCCGCACTGCCGGTCATGGAGGGCAAGGCGGCCCTGTTCAAGCGCTTCGCCGGGATCGACGCCTGGCCGATCTGCCTGGACACCCAGGACACCGACGAGATCGTGGCCATCGTCAAGGCGATCGCCCCGGGCTTCGCGGGCATCAACCTGGAGGACATCTCCGCGCCGCGCTGCTTCGAGATCGAGGCCCGGCTGCGCGAGGCCCTGGACATCCCGGTCTTCCACGACGACCAGCACGGCACCGCGATCGTGGTGCTGGCGGCGCTGATGAACGCGCTCAAGGTGGTCGGCAAGGAGATCGCCGACATCCGGGTGGTGATGTCGGGCGCCGGCGCCGCGGGCACCGCGATCCTCAAGCTGCTGATGGCGGCCGGCGTCGAGCACGCCACCGTGGCGGACGTGAAGGGCGTGGTCCACGAGGGCCGCGACGACCTCAACGACAGCCTGCGCTGGATCGCCGAGCACACCAACCGCTCGGGCCGCACCGGCACCCTCAAGGAGGCCGTGGCCGGCGCCGACGTGTTCATCGGCGTCTCCGCCCCGAACGTGCTGGACGGCGACGACCTGGCCACCATGGCCGAGGACGGGATCGTCTTCGCGCTGGCCAACCCGGACCCGGAGGTCGACCCGGCGGTGGCCCGGCAGACCGCCGCGGTGGTCGCCACCGGCCGCAGCGACTTCCCCAACCAGATCAACAACGTGCTGGTCTTCCCCGGCGTCTTCCGTGGCCTGCTGGACGCCCAGAGCCGCACCGTCAACACCGAGATGATGATCGCCGCCGCCCGGGCCCTGGCCGCCACCGTCGGCGACGACGAGCGCAACCCGAACTACATCATCCCCAGCGTGTTCCACAAGGACGTCGCCAAGACCGTCGCCGCCGCCGTCCGGGAGGCCGCCCTGGCCGCCACCTCGGAGGAGCCCGCGCCGGCCCGTCCGACCCCGGGCATCGTCGGCACGCTCGACACCGCCTCCTTCGGGGCGGTGGGCTTGGGGGGCCGCCCCCCCCGCGGGGCCCCGCGCGGGGCCCCGGGCGCCGCGCCCCCGCGGGGGCCGGTCGCAATGTGTCGCGGATCGGTCAAATGCCCGATTAGCGGTCGTACCCGCCCGTTCCCGCCCCGAACCCTTGCGACACAAGGGCGAGGGGCGTGTTTGGGCTTGTCGGACCTAGGGCGTACGGTAGCCCTGCACGGGGCAGGCGTGTCCGACAAGTACGGAACGTCCCCCCGGTCCTCCGGCGCGTCCTCCCGACCGCCGCCCGCGCCCGGTCCGCCGGAGCCGACGGAGCGTCACACCTCCGGCGGGCGGGCGCTGTTCGGGTCGTGATGCCGGTGCCCGATTGGCATTCTCGGGGCCGGTCGGGGCAGGATTCGTATCCGGGCAGGCAGGCGGGCCTTCGAAGGCACGGCGCGCGGCACTGGGTGCGGACCCGGCTCGCGACCACGCATTGCCTGCATGAGCACAGTGTGCGGACCTGCGGCCCATCCGGGTGCTCCCCGGTGGGAGCACCGATGGGCCCCCGCACACCGCAAGCGAACAGACCACAGGAGTACACATGAACCGCAGTGAGCTGGTGGCCGCGCTGTCCGAGCGCGCCGAGGTGACCCGCAAGGACGCCGACGCCGTTCTGGCCGCCTTCGCCGAGATCGTCGGCGAGGTCGTCGCCAAGGGCGACGAGAAGGTCACCATCCCCGGTTTCCTGACCTTCGAGCGCACCCACCGCGCCGCTCGCACCGCCCGCAACCCGCAGACCGGCGAGCCGATCCAGATCCCCGAGGGCTACAGCGCCAAGGTCAGCGCCGGCTCCAAGCTGAAGGAAGCCGCCAAGGGCGCCTGAACCACCCCTTGAACGCCGGAGAGGCCGGGTCCCCGTCGCGGGGGCCCGGCCTCTCGCCGTGGCGGGGGGCGCCGGTCAGGCGCCGACCAGCTCCTCGCTGCCCTGCTCGCTCGGCAGCTCGACGTGGGCGCCGAGGTCGCGCAGCTTGTCCATGAAGTTCTCGTAGCCGCGGTTGATCAGGTCGATGCCGTGCACGGTCGAGGTGCCCTCGGCCGCCAGCGCCGCGATCAGGTACGAGAAGCCGCCGCGCAGGTCCGGGATGACCAGCTCGGAGCCGATCAGCTTGGACGGGCCGGAGACCACCGCGGAGTGCTGGAAGTTGCGGGCGCCGAAGCGGCACGGGGTGGCGCCCAGGCACTCGCGGTAGAGCTGGATGTGCGCGCCCATCTGGTTGAGCGCGCCGGTGAAGCCCAGCCGGGACTCGTACACCGTCTCGTGCACGATGGACAGGCCGGTCGCCTGGGTCAGCGCGACCACCAGCGGCTGCTGCCAGTCGGTCTGGAAGCCGGGGTGGACGTCGGTCTCCAGCGCGATCGCGGTGAGCTCGCCGCCCGGGTGCCAGAAGCGGATGCCCTCGTCGTCCACCTCGAAGGCGCCGCCGACCTTCCGGAAGGTGTTGAGGAAGGTCATCATCTCCAGCTGGCGGGCGCCGCGGACGTAGATGTCGCCCTTGGTGGCCAGCGCCGCGCAGGCCCAGGAGGCCGACTCCAGGCGGTCCGGCAGCGCGCGGTGGGTGTAGCCGTCCAGCTCGTCGACGCCGGTGATCAGGATGGTGCGGTCGGTGCCCAGGGTGATGATCGCACCCATCTTCTGCAGCACGCAGATGAGGTCGACGATCTCCGGCTCGATGGCCGCGTTGCGCAGCTCGGTGACGCCCTCGGCGAGCACCGCGGTGAGCAGCACCTGCTCGGTCGCGCCGACCGAGGGGTAGGGCAGCTCGATCCTGGTGCCGCGCAGGCGCTGCTGGGCGACCAGGTAGGTGCCCTGCGGGTGCTTCTCGATGGTGGCGCCGAACTGGCGCAGCACCTCGAAGTGGAAGTCGACCGGACGGCCGCCGATGTCGCAGCCGCCCAGGCCCGGGATGAAGGCGTGGCCCAGGCGGTGCAGCAGCGGGCCGCAGAACAGGATCGGGATGCGCGAGGAGCCGGCGTGCGCGTCGATGTCGGCGACGTTGGCGCTCTCCACGTGCGAGGGGTCGAGGATCAGCTCGCCGTCCTCGTCGCCGGTGCGCACGGTCACGCCGTGCAGCTGGAGCAGCCCGCGGACCACCTTGACGTCGCGGATGTCCGGGACGTTGCGCAGTCTGCTGGGGCCCTGCCCGAGCAGGGCGGCGACCATGGCCTTGGGCACCAGGTTCTTCGCACCGCGGACGCGGATCTCGCCTTCGAGCGGGTTTCCGCCGTGGACCAGCAGGACGTCGTCGGTCATCGTTCTCGCAATCCGGGGTGCCAGAGGAATGGGTGCGGCTCGGCGACGAGCCATGCGGTGGAACGGTTGCACGGGCGCGTCGGGCCCCCGGAGTGACCGAATCGGCACCGTGGACGGGCGTCCACCATCAGTAGATGGTAGTGGCCGTGCCGACGGTTCCCGTGAGCCTCTCCCGTGATGGTGCTCTCCCCGGGCGCCGCGGCGCGCGCCGGCGCGTCCGTACGGGTGTTCGCGGCCGATTCCCCGATCCTCCGGTTCTCGGGTGTCCGCCGCCGGGCGTTCTGCGGGATCATGTGGGCATGACGGCGGCCCATTCGCACGCAGGCCGGTCCCACACCGGCCGTCTGCTCGTCGCGACGCCCGTGCTCACCGACCCGAACTTCGCCCGGGCGGTGGTGCTCCTCCTCGACCACGACGCCGAGGGGGCGCTCGGCGTGGTGCTGAACCGGCCGACCCCGGTCGAGGTCGGCAGCGTGCTGGACGGCTGGGGCGTGCTGGTCGGCCGGCCGGCGGTGGTGTTCCAGGGCGGGCCGGTGGCGCTGGACTCGGCGCTCGGCCTGGCGGTGGCGCCGGGGGAGCCGGGCACCGGCGAGCCGCTCGGCTGGCGGCGGGTGCACGGGGCGATCGGCCTGGTGGACCTGGAGGCGCCGCCCGAGGTGCTGGCCGGCGAGCTGGGCGCGCTGCGGATCTTCGCCGGGTACGCGGGCTGGGCGCCGGGGCAGCTGGAGTCGGAGATCTCCACCGGCGCCTGGTACCTGGTGGACTGCGAGCCGGGGGACATCTCCAGCCCCGAGCCGGAGCGGCTCTGGCGCGCGGTGCTGCGCCGCCAGCGCGGCCCGCTGGCCCTGCTGGCGAGCTACCCGGACGATCCGACGCTCAACTGAGGGCCGCCGCGGCCCGGCGGGCGCGACCGCGCCGGGCGCGGGCCGCCGCGACACTGGCCCGGTTTCGCGGGGCGCCCATAGACTTGGCACCCATGAGCACTCTTGAGCCCGAGCGCGGCCTCGGCACCGGCACCCTGGTCGAGCCCGTCCCCCAGGTGTCCCACGGGGACGGCGACCACGAGCGCTTCGCGCACTACGTCCAGAAGGACAAGATCATGGAGAGCGCCCTCTCCGGATCCCCCGTGGTGGCGCTCTGCGGCAAGGTGTGGGTGCCCGGGCGCGACCCGAAGAAGTACCCGGTCTGCCCGATGTGCAAGGAGATCTACGACGGCATCGGCAAGCCGCAGGGCGGCGACGACAGCGGCAAGCAGTAGGCGGACCGCTCCGTTTTCCGCACCGCCGTTTTGCATTGCACGGCGATTCCGGAGTGGTCTATGCCAGTCGTCCGGGCCGGGGGGAGGATGGCGCAATGGACCTCATTCCCGCCCCCGTGAGTTCCGTCCGCCTCCCGGACCAGGACTTCCCGCTCGACCGGACCACCACCCTGACCGCACCGCCCGAGCTGGCCGGGGCCGAGCGGTGGCTGCGCTCCTCGCTGACCGCCGCCACCGGGCTGCCGCTCGCCCCCGGGCGGCCCGGCGAGGGCGTCGAGCTGGTTCACGACGACACGCTGGCCGCCGAGGCGTACCGGCTCTCGGTGCGCCCCGGCCGTGCGGTGATCACCGCCGGCGGGCCGGCCGGGGCGCTCTGGGGCGCCCAGACGCTGCGCCGGCTGCTCGGCCCGGACGCCTACCGGCGCGCCCCGCTGCGCTCGGAGTGGGTGCTGCCCGGCGTGGACGTCGAGGACGCGCCCCGGTTCGGCTGGCGCGGCGTGCTGCTGGACGTCGCCCGGCACTTCCTGCCCAAGGCCGACGTGCTGCGTTTCGTCGACCAGCTGTCCGCGCACAAGCTCAACGTGCTGCACCTGCACCTGACCGACGACCAGGGCTGGCGGGTGGAGATCAAGCGCTACCCGCGGCTCACCGAGACGGCGTCCTGGCGCGAGCGCTCGATGGTCGGCTACCGGGCCGGCCAGCGCCGCGACGACCGCCCGCACGGTGGCTTCTACACCCAGGCCGACCTGCGGGAGATCGTCGCCTACGCGGCCGAGCGGGGCGTCACGGTGGTGCCCGAGATCGAGCTGCCGGGCCACACCCAGGCCGTCGTCGCCGCCTACCCCGAGCTGGGCAACACCGACGTGGTGGACACCACGGGCCTCGGCGTCTGGACCGACTGGGGCGTCAGCCACAACGTGCTCAACCCCTCCGAGGCCACCCTGCGGTTCTTCGAGGGGGTGCTGGAGGAGGTCCTGGAGCTCTTCCCGTCCGAGTTCATCCACCTCGGCGGCGACGAGTGCCCCAAGGAGCAGTGGAAGGACAGCGTCGCCGCGCAGGCGAGGATCCGCGAGCTGGGCCTGTCCAACGAGGACGAGCTGCAGAGCCACATCATCCGGCACTTCGACCGCTGGCTGGCCGAGCGCGGCCGGCGGCTGATCGGCTGGGACGAGATCCTGGAGGGCGGCCTGGCCCCCGGCGCCGCCGTGTCGTCCTGGCGCGGCTACGGCGGCGGGATCGCCGCCGCGCAGGCCGGGCACGACGTGGTGATGTGCCCGGAGCAGCACGTCTACTTCGACCACCGGCAGGCGCCGGGTGAGGACGAGCCGATCCCGGTCGGCTTCGTGCGCACCCTGGAGGACGTCTACCGGTTCGAGCCGGTGCCCGCGCAGCTCGACGAGACCGCGGCCCGCCGGGTGATCGGCACCCAGGCGAACCTGTGGAGCGAGTTCATGCACAGCGCCCGGGACATCGACTACCGGGCCTTCCCGCGGCTCGCGGCCTTCGCGGAGGTCGCCTGGTCGGCGCTGCCCACCGACCCGGCCGCGCGCGACTTCGCCGGGTTCGAGCAGCGGATGGCGGGCCACCTGGAGGTGCTGGACGCGCTCGGCGTCGAGTACCGCCCGGCCGCCGGTCCGCACCCCTGGCAGACCTGGCCCGGCGTCCAGGGCCGGCCGATCGAGGGGCCGCCGCCGGTCGTCTGACGGCGCGCCGGGCGGGCGGACGGACGTGGCCCGCGGGAACTTCCGAGCGGTCGTCGGACGTCAAGAACAGATGAACATCCGACCCGGTCCGTAGCGGACCGGGTCGGATACCGCCCGGTTTCGGTCCCAATCGGGCAGTACCGTTCGCCTGTCCCGAAATGATCATCGAGCATTGTGTGCCAGAGTTGCCCAACCCGGCCCGATCGCCCGTACCCTACGGGCCAGGCCGGGCTGCCGGAGCAAGGACCCCGGCCGAGGGCCGCGGGCGGCAGGCGATCGATGAGCAAGTGGAGCACGGTGGGACCCAGGTGAACCGGACGATCATGCTGCCGGCCTCCCTCGACGAGGCCGTCGAAGCGCTGGCCGCTCACCCGGCCGCGGTACCGGTGGCCGGCGCCACCGACCTGATGGAGGCCGTCAACGCCGGGCGCCTGCGCCCCGCCGCCCTGGTCGGCCTCGGGCGGATCACCGAACTCCGCGGCTGGCGCTACGAGGACGGCGGCACCGCCGTGCTGGGCGCCGGGCTCACCCACGCCCGGATGGACCGCCCCGACTTCGCCGCGCTCATCCCCGCGCTCGCCGACGCGGCCCGCACCGCCGGCCCCCCGCAGGTGCGCAACGTCGGCACCCTCGGCGGCAACATCGCCACCGCCGCCCCGGCCGGCGACACCCTCCCGGTGCTCGCCGCGCTGGAGGCCAGCGTCACCCTCGCCCGGGCCGGCGCCACCCGCGAGGTCCCGGTCAGCCACCTGCTCACCGGCCTCGACCCGCTGCGCCCCGGCGAGCTGCTCACCTGGGTGCGCGTCCCGCTGCTGCACGCCCCGCAGGTCTTCCTCAAGGCCACCGGCCGCAGCGGCCCGGCCCGCGCCACCGCCTCCGTCGCCCTCGTCCTCGACCCCGCCCGGCGGGCCGTGCGCTGCGCCGTCGGCGCCGTCGCCCCGGTGCCGCTGCGCCCCCTGGAGGCCGAGGCCTGGGTGGCCGGCTGCATCGACTGGGACGGCTCGCGGGAGATCGACCCCGCCGCGACCGCCGCCTTCGGCGAGTACGTGGCCACCGCCTGCGTGCCCGACGGCTACGGCGCGGAGGGCGCCTGGGAGGCCGTCACCGAGGGGCCGAGCGCGGCCGCCGTCCGGCTGCGGCGTACCGTAGCCGTGCTGGCCCGCAGGGCACTGGGAAGGGCGCTCAAGTGACCACAGACCACCCCATCGAGGCCCTGGACGCGGGGCTCCTCGACCATGCGCACGACCACGCGCCGCAGGTCAGCCGCGAACTGCGGCCGACCACCTCGTACAGCCTGCGGGTGAACGGCTTCGAACGGCCCGTCACCGACGCCTGGATCGGCGAGAGCCTGCTCTACGTGCTGCGCGAGCGGCTCGGCCTGGCCGGCGCCAAGGACGGCTGCGAGCAGGGCGAGTGCGGGGCCTGCTCGGTACAGGTCGACGGGCAGCTGGTGGCCGGCTGCCTGGTCCCCGCCGCGCTGGCGCAGGACAGCGAGATCAACACCGTCGAGGGCCTGTCGGCCGGCGGCGGCGCCAGCGACGTCCAGCAGGCGCTGGCGGAGTCCGGCGCGGTGCAGTGCGGCTACTGCGTGCCCGGCCTGGCGATGGCCGTGCACGACCTGCTCCAGCGCAACCACCGGCCCACCGAGGTCGAGGCGCGGCAGGCGCTGTGCGGCAACCTCTGCCGGTGCACCGGCTACCGGGGCGCCCTGGCCGCCGTGCAGAGCGTCGCCGACGCGCGCGCGGCCGAGGCGGCGGACGAGGCGGCCGCCGCCGAGGAGAGCGCCAAGAGCGCCAAGGCCGCCAAGGCCGCCGCGGCCCCCACCCCGGAGGAGACCGCCCCGCAGGCCGTTCCGGCACCCGCCGCGGTCCCCGCGGAGGACGCCGCGACCGCCGCCGACCTGCCGGTCTACACCGACGGCGACGCCTGGATCGAGCACGTCCCGCAGCCGCCCGCCGGGGAGCCCGCCCCGGTGGCGGCCCCCGCCGCGGGGGCGCCGTACGACGGCGCCGGCGGCTACGACAGCGGGGTGTACGACACCACCGTGCTGGCCCCGATCCGGGACGTCCCGCCGGCCGACGGCTCCACCGGCTTCCACCCGGTCCAGGGCTACCCCGGGCAGCAGCCCTACCCGGGCGCCACCCCCGCGCACGGCACCTACCTGCCCGGCGCCGGCGGCTACCCGGAGGCGGGCGGCTACCCGCAGCAGCCCGGCTACGACCAGGCCCCGGCCTACGACGGCGCGGTGTACGACGGCCCCGTCTACGAGACCCCGGCCGCCGGCTACCCGCAGCAGCCCGGCCACGACGGCGGCACCCCCGCGCACGGCACGCCGTACGTTCCCGCGCCCCCGCACGGCGCCCCGGCCGAGGGCACCGCCCCGGCCGGCGTCCCGTACGGCGCCACCCCCGCCCACGGCATCCGGCTCCCCGAGGACGACCACGCATCATGACGTCGCCTACCGACATCGGCGCAGCACTCCCGCAGGACGGCGACGCGGGCGGCGCGACGGAGCCGTTCGGGCTGGGCAGCTCCCCGCTGCGCAGCGACGCCCTGCCCAAGGCGCTCGGCATCTACCCGTACGCCTCCGACCTGTGGGCCGAGGGCCTGCTCTGGGGCGCGGTGCTGCGCTCGCCGCACCCGCACGCGCGGATCCGCGGCATCGACACCTCGGCCGCGCTGGCCCTGCCCGGCGTGCACGCCGTGGTCACCGCCGCCGACCTGCCGTCCGGCCCGGACGGCCTGCCGGACGGCGCGCCGTCCGGACCGATCGTCGCCGACCGGCCGGTGCTCGCCGCCGGGGTGGTCCGCCACCACGGCGAGCCGGTGGCCGCGGTCGCCGCCGACCACCCCGACACCGCCCGGCTCGCGGTCGGCCTGATCGCCGTCGACTACGAGCCGCTGGACGCCGTCATCGACCCCGAGCAGTCCTTCACCGCCCCGGCGCTGCACCCGGACGGCAACCTCTTCCGCCACCTGCCGCTGCGCACCGGCGACCCGGAGGCGGCCGGCGAGATCGTCGTCGAGGGCCTGTACCAGGTCGGCCGGCAGGACCCGGCGCCGCTGGGCGCCGAGGCGGGCCTGGCCGTGCCCCGCCCGGACGGCGGGGTCGAGCTGCACCTGTCCTCCACCGATCCGCACGGCGACCGCGACCGCACCGCCGCCTGCCTGGGCCTGGAGCCGGACCGGGTCCGGCTGGTGGTCACCGGCGTGCCCGGCGCCACCGCCGACCGCGAGGACCCGTCCTTCCAGGTCACCCTGGCGCTGCTGGCGCTGCGCACCGGCCGTCCGGTGAAGATGACCCTCACCCGCGAGGAGTCCTTCCACACCCACGCCTCCCGGCACCCGGCGCTGCTGCGCTACCGCCACCACGCGGACGCCGAGGGCCGGCTGGTGAAGGTCGAGGCGCAGATCCTGCTGGACGGCGGCGCCTACGCGGACGTCTCGGCCGAGGCGCTGGCCGCCGCCACCGCCTTCTCGGTCGGCCCGTACAACTGCCCCAACGTCTTCGTGGACGCCTGGGCGGTGCGCACCAACAACCCGCCGGCCGGCCGGATGCGCGGCGAGGGCGCGCTGCAGGCGTGCTTCGCCTACGAGTCGCAGCTGGACCAGCTGGCCGCCCGGGTCGGCGTCGACCCGGTGGAGATCCGCCGCCGCAACGTGATGGCGACCGGCGACCCGCTGCCCACCGGACAGGCCGTCACCTGCCCGGCCCCGGTGGCCGCGCTGCTGGAGGCCGTCGCCGGGGAGCCGCTGCCGGCGCTGCCGGTGGACGACCCGGACGCCGAGTGGCTGCTGCCGGGCGGGCCCGGCGGCGCCGGGGACCCGGCCGCGGTGCGGCGCGGCATCGGCTACGCGCTGGGCATGGTGCACATGCTGGGCGCCGAGGGCGAGGACGAGGTCTCCACCGCGACGGTGCGGGTCAGCGGCGACCACGCCACGGTGATCTGCGCCGCGGTCGACGCCGGGCAGGGCTTCGCCACGCTGGCCCGGCAGATCGTGCAGAGCGTGCTGGGCGTCAGCGAGGTGTACATCGCGCCGGCCGACAGCGACCAGTCGGTGGCCGGGCCGTCCGCCCGGGGCCGGCACACCTGGGTGTCCGGCGGCGCGATCGAGCGGGCCGCGCTGATGGTCCGCCACCAGCTGCTCCAGCCGATCGCCGCCAACTTCGGGATGTCGGCGGAGCTGCTGCAGATCGCCGACGGCAAGATCACCTCGTACGACGGGGTGCTCGGCATGCCGGTGGCCGAGGCGCTGGAGGGCAAGGAGCTCTGGGCGACCGCGCAGTGCCGCCCGCACCCGACCGAGCCGCTGGACGAGGCGGGGCAGGGCGACGCCTTCGTCTCCATCGCGTTCTGCGCGATGCGCGCGGTGGTGGACGTGGACATCGAGCTGGGCGCCGTCCGGGTGGTCGAGGTGACGGTCGCCCAGGAGGTCGGCCGGGCGCTGAACCCGCGGCAGATCGAGGACCGGATCGAGGCGGGCGTGGCCCAGGGCGTCGGCCTGGCGCTGCTGGAGGAGCTCCGCACCGAGGGCGGCCTGCTGGCCAACCCCTCGCTCACCGGCTACCGGCTGCCGACCGCGCTGGACACCCCGGAGATCCGGGTGGCGGCGCTGCTGGAGGAGCGCGACGTGGTGGCCCCCTTCGGAGCCAAGGCGGTCAGCGCGGTGCCGGCGGTGACCGCGCCGGCGGCGGTGGCCGCGGCGGTGCGGGCCGCCACCGGACTGCCGGTGGGCCGGCTGCCGATCCGCCCGGAGGACGCCGTCACCGGCTGAGCGGACGGCCGGGGAATTCCGCCGAATTGCCTGCGGAATTCCCCGGGAAAAGCATGGCGAATTGCCGGTCGGCGCTTTCGGGCGCTGACCGGCAATTCGCTTTCGGGGAGGCCATGACGGGAATCGAACCCGTGTACACCGCTTTGCAGGCGGTTCCCTGAACCACTCGGGCACACGGCCGTGGGGTGGAGCCGACGGGGGCTGGACCGGGGGCGCGCTCAGGCGCAGCGGCAGCAGCGACAGGCGCGACAACACCGGGGAGCGGTGGTACAGGTGCGGGGCGCGCGGGCCGCCGTCTTCCTGTCCATGTCCGACTCCTGTCGTCGTTCGCCGTGTTGGTGAATTCAGTTTGGCGGAATGCCGGGCGGAGCGTCAATATCCTTTTGTAAATTCTGTGTGGCGGAGTCTGTGCTACCGTCGGAGACAGGTGGCCCTCCGTGGCCGCCCCGGACGAGCGCGTCGTACCCGGTGACGACAAGACGGCGCAGTGACAGCGGCAACCCGGCCGCTGCCGACTGCGGAGGTA
The DNA here is from genome assembly GCF_042799475.1 of Kitasatospora sp. NPDC057692. Classification (NCBI taxonomy): domain Bacteria; kingdom Bacillati; phylum Actinomycetota; class Actinomycetes; order Kitasatosporales; family Streptomycetaceae; genus Kitasatospora; species Kitasatospora sp. NPDC057692. Next base: position 22,458 of record NZ_JBHVIV010000003.1, read on the forward strand.
CGACCGTCATGGCTTGGCTCGTCCTGGTTCTGTCCGGTGTCCTGGAGACCGTGTGGGCGGTGGCCCTGGAGGCCTCCAAGGGCTTCTCCCGCCTCGTCCCGACGGTGGTGTTCGGCGTGGCACTGGCGCTCTCGATGGGCGGCCTGGCGTACGCGATGCGCTCGATCCCGATCGGCACCGGCTACGCGGTGTGGGTGGGCATCGGCGCGGTGGGCACCGCGCTGTACGGCATGGCGGTGCTGGGGGACGCGGTGACCGCGGCCAGGATCGGCTGCCTGCTGCTGATCGTCTCCGGCGTGGTGGGCCTCAAGGTGCTGCACTGACCCCCGGGCCGACTGCGGCCTAGGTCCGGAGGCGGAGACGACGGGGGACCAGGGTCAGGGGTTATCGACCCAGGCGCACCTTACGATCATACGTATGACCACAGCCTCCCCAGCCTCGGCCGACACCGCCTCCGTTCCGATACCGGCCGACTCCGGAGGAGGGGTCCTCGGCGACCGTTTCCGGGCCCTGACCCTGGGGATCGTCTCGGTGGTCCTGGTGATCGCCTTCGAGGCGACGGCCGTCAACACCGCGATGCCGGTGGCCGCCCGCGAGCTGGACGGGCTCGGGCTGTACGCCTTCGCCTTCTCCGGCTACTTCACCACCACGCTGTTCGCCCTGGTCGTCTCCGGCCAGTGGTGCGACCGGAGCGGCCCGCTGCAACCGCTGTTCACCGGCATCGCGGTGTTCGGCGCGGGCCTGCTGGTGGCCGGCTCGGCGCCCGGGATGTGGATCTTCGTCGGCGGCCGGGCGATCCAGGGCCTCGGCGGCGGCCTGGTGATCGTCGCGCTCTACGTGGTGGTCGGCCGGGCCTACCCCGAGCGGTTGCGGCCCGCGGTGTTCGCGGCCTTCTCCTCGGCCTGGGTGCTGCCCTCGATCGTCGGACCGGTGGTCTCCGGGGCGGTCACCCAGCACCTCGGCTGGCGCTGGGTCTTCCTCGCCGTGCCGGTGCTGATCCTGCTGCCGCTGGCGGTGATGGGCCCGGCGCTGCGCCGCTCGGAGAAGGAGCAGCCGGTGCTCAGGGGCGCCGCGTTCGACCGCCGCCGCACCGGGCTGGCCGCGATGGCCGCGCTCGGCGCCGGCCTGCTGCAGTACGCGGGCCAGCGGCTGGACCTGATCGGCCTGCTGCCGGCCGCCGCCGGGACGGTGCTGCTGGTCCCGGCGGTGCTCGGGCTGCTGCCGGCCGGGACGCTGCGGGCCGGGCGCGGACTGCCGACGGTGATCCTGCTGCGCGGGATCGCCTCGGGGGCGTTCTTCGCGGCCGAGGCGTTCATCCCGCTGATGATGGTGACCGAGCGCGGTCTGTCGCCGACGCTGGCCGGGCTCTGCCTGACCAGCGGCGGCCTGACCTGGGCGCTCGGTTCCTGGCTCCAGGGCCGGCCGGGGGCCGAGCGGTACCGCGGGCTGATGATCCGCGGCGGCTTCGTGCTGACCGCGGTGGCGATCGCGGGGGCGGCGCTGGTCCTCGTCCCGGGGGCGCCGAGCTGGGCGGCGGCGGTGGCCTGGGGCATCGGCGGGCTCGGCATGGGGATGTCGGTCGCGAGCGTCAGCGTGCTGATGATGAAGCTGTCGACGCCGGAGGACGCCGGGGCCAACTCGGCCTCGCTCCAGGTGAGCGACGCGCTGGGCAACGTGCTGCTGACGGGCCTGGCCGGGGTGCTGTTCGCGGCGCTGGGCGGCGGCTCGGTGGCCGCCGCCCACGAGGGCGCCGGGGGCACCGGTTCGACCGGCGCGTTCGCGGTGATCTTCCTGACCATGACCGGGGTCGCGCTGGTCGGCGCGCTGGTCGGCGGGCGGGTCCGGAAGACCGCCTGAGGGCTCAGCCGGTGACGGCCCCGGCCGGGGCGGCGGCGGCCCCGGAGGCGGGCGGAGGGGCCGCGGCGCCCAGGAAGGTCTCCCAGCCCCCGGCCGGGGCCTGGCCGGGGCCGAGGGTCTGCAGCCTGCGCAGCACCGCCGGGTCCTGGGCGTCCAGCCAGTCCACCAGCTGGCGGAAGGACACCAGCCGCACCTCGGGCCGCCCGGCGATCGCCTTGAGCACCTCCTCGACGGCGTTCATGTAGATGCCGCCGTTCCACTCCTCGAAGTGGTTGCCGATGACGTACGGCGCGCGGTTGGTGGTGTAGGCGCGCTCGAAGCCCATCAGATAGGCGTCCCGGGCCTGGGCCTGGTAGCCGGGGTGCAGCGCCGGGTCGGCCTTGGTGTTGCTGCCGCACTGGTTGAACATGATGTTGTAGTCCATCGACAGCACCTGGAAGGTGTGCCCGGGGAACGGGATGGACTGCAGCGGGAGGTCCCAGAGCGCGCCGCCCTGGATCTTCTGCGGCCAGATCTGCGTGCCGTTGCCGCTGCTGTCGTAGCGCCAGCCGCGCTTCACCGCGGTGGGCAGCAGGTTGCGCTGGCCCTCCAGGCAGGGGGTGCGGCTGCCGATCAGCTCCTTGCGGTAGTCGAAGGGCAGCGCCGGCAGGTCGGTGAAGCCGGTGTTGGTGCGCCAGTTCGTCACGAAGTCCATCGCCTGCTGGATCTCGCTGTCCCACTCCTCCGGCGACCACCTGCCGACGCCGGTGGCGCCGCAGAAGTGGCCGTTGAAGTGGGTGCCGATCTCGTGGCCCTCCAGCCAGGCGTCGTGCACGTTCTCCAGCGTGTCGCGGATGTGCCGGTCGCTCAGGTAGCCGATGTCGGAGGCGCCGGCCTTGTGCTGCGGCGGGCGGTAGAGGTCCTTGCGGGACTCCGGCAGCAGGTAGAGGCCGCTGAGGAAGAAGGTCATAGAGGCGTCGTGCTCCCGGGCGAGCCGGCGGAAGCGCCGGAACAGCCCGTTGTCGAGCTCGCCGGCGCCGTCCCAGGAGAAGACCACGAACTGCGGCGGGCGCTGACCGGGGCGCAGCGCCTCGGGGGGAGCCTGGCCGGGCTGCGGGCCGGTGTCCGAGGTGGAGCCGTCGCCGATCAGGGTGACCGGGGGCCTGGCCGCCTCGGTCGGGACCGTCGCGTGGTCCTCGGCCGGGGTGGCCGGGGTGGCCGGTGCCGGGGCCGGAGTGGTCGCCTGCCCGCCGCCCGGGTCCGTCCGGGCCCCGCACCCCGCGGCGAGTACGGCGGCGCCGGCGGCACCCGCGGCCAGCAGGGTGCGACGGGAGAGAGCGTCCATGGTCACTCCGTTCGTGGGGCGTGCGCGGGGCGGGGCACGGCAGGCGCGGCGCACGGCCGTCCGGGCGGAACGGGGCCCGGTCGGACAAGTGCGGTGATAGGCCTGTGAACGGGGTCAGCATGGCATGTGATCGAGATCGGTCAGCGATTCACCACGGATGGTCGGAAGTCATCGCTCGAAGGATGCAACCGGGATGGCGTTCCTGAGTGTCCGATGAAGAGATTGTCGCCGTCCCCGAGAGCCGCCAGGTGACCGGAGGGTGGCGTGAAGGTGACGTCTCATCCCTTTGGCCCGGGTTGTATCCCGGTAGGCCCTGCCGATCGGGGGGAGTGAGTACGACCAGCGTATGAATGTGGCATAGGGTCCGATCCTGTTGCATGGTTCTCAGAAAGCTCCCAGGAACCGGCGGCCGGTCCGACGTCAGCAGAGGGGAGCGCCGGTGGGCGCCCAGCAGAGCAGGAGCCCGTGGCCGGGCACCTTGGCGGTCGGTGCCGCGCTCGTGCTGGGCGCGTGGCTGCTGCACGACGGCGGGACCACCGGGCTGCCCCCGGTCCCCGGCACGGGACAGGCCCTCACCGGCTTCGCCCCGGTCTCCGTGGTGCCGCCGCTCGGCCCCTCCCGGCCGACCCGGATCCGCATCCCCGCCGTCCGGCTCGACGCGCCGGTCACCGGCCTCGGGCTCGACCGGGACGGCCGCCTCCAGACCCCGCCGGAGGCGGACCCCAACCTGGCCGGCTGGTACCGCGACGGCGCCGCCCCCGGCCAGCGCGGCACCGCCGTCATCGCCGGACACGTCGACAACCACCGCGGTCCCGCCGTCTTCTACCATCTGGGCTCGCTGCACCGCGGCGACCGGATCGAGATCCTCCGCGAGGACGGCCGGACCGCCGTCTACCAGCTCTACGCCATCGAAGTGCACGACCGAAAGGACTTCCCGGACGACCGGGTGTACCGTCAGGCCGCCGACGCCCAGCTACGGGTGATCACCTGTGGCGGCGGATACCGCGAGGACCGCGGCTACGACGGCAACGTCGTCGCCTACGGCTTCCTGGCCGACACCACCCGCCCGGGGAAGAACGTATGACCACCGTCTCTCTCGCCCTGGCCTGGAACCCGATCGACTGGCCGCTCACCCACGGCCCGATCCCGTACGCCGTCCTGGCGGCCGGCTGGGGTTCCCTGCTGGTCCTCGCCCTGCTGGCGCGCAGCCGTACCTGGTGGCGCCGCCGGCTCCCGGCCGCCCTGCTCACCGCCGCGGCGGTCAGCCTGCTCGTGGACGTCGTCGTCGACGGGTGGTGGCACCCCTTCCCCGAGGGGATCCCCCGCTACGTCACCTGGTGGATCGCCACCGCCCTGCTCGGGCTCAGCCTGGCGGGATTCCGGATGCCCGGCACGGGCCGCCGGCGCAAGCTCCTGGCCGTCGGCGCCGGGGCACTGGTGCTGCTGATGGCCTCCTCCCAGGTCAACCGCGGCTTCGGCCAGTTCCCGACCGGACGGATCATGCTCGCGCCCTGGCTGTCCAAGACCCAGGAGCTCACCACCGACATGGCCGCCAAGACGCTCAGTCCGCCGCCCGGCAAGGTTCTGGAGGAGATCTGGGAGGCCCCGCCCGGCCTCCCCGAGAAGGGCACCGTCTCGATCGTGCCGATCCCCGGTACGAAGTCGGGCTTCACCGCCCGCGACGCGTACGTCTACCTGCCGCCGGCCTACCGGGCCACCCCCAGGCCGCTGCTCCCGGTCGTGGTGCTCGTCTCCGGCCAGCCCGGCAACCCGGGGGACTGGGTGCTCGCCGGCCAGGTCAACGAGGCCCTGGACGCCTTCGCCGCCCAGCACAAGGGCCTCGCGCCGATCGTGGTGATGCCGGACCAGCTGGGATCGGTCTGGAAGAACACGCTCTGCTTCGACTCCAAGATCGCCAACGTCCAGACCTACCTGTCCAAGGACATCCCGGACTGGGTGGGCACCCACCTCCAGGCGGCCAAGGGCCGGGAGTCCTGGGCGATCGGCGGCGCCTCGATGGGCGGCACCTGCGCGCTCCAGCTCGCCGTCAACGCCCCCGAGGTCTACGGTTCCTTCCTGGACATGGCCGGTCAGCAGGAGCCGACCCTGGGCACCCGCGAACAGACCGTCAAGGAGGCCTTCGACGGTGACGCCTCGAAGTTCGACGCCGTCGACCCGCTGCAGGTGATGGCCCGCAAGCAGTTCCCGGACACCGCCGCCGCGATCGTGGTCGGCCGCACCGACGGGGAGTTCCGCCCGCAGCAGGAGAAGGTCTTCGCGGCGGTCCAGGCCGCCGGGATGAAGGCCAAGTTCGACCTGATGCCGGGCGCCCACGGCTGGGTCATCTTCCGTCCGGGCATCGTCGAGCAGCTGCCCTGGCTCGCCCAGCAGACCGGGCTGATCCGGTGATCCGGCTCGGTGCGGCCCCGGTCTCCTCGTTCCTCGGCGAACGCGCGCCGCAGTCGCTGCGGGCGCGCGAGCGCGGGCAGGGGACGGGCGGCGAACAGGCGGGCCCGCGGGTTCCCGAGCAGCCGCACGGCGGCCCCGCCGCCCCGGACCCCGGCGCCCCCGCGCCGCGCCGCCCGCAGCGGGTGGCGCGCGCGGCCGCCGGCTTCGGCAACCGGCTGGCCGCCCGGGTCGGCGAGGCCCCGCTGACGCTGGTGCTGCTGGTCGGTCTGTGGGCCGTCGGCGCCGCCACCCGCAGCCTCGGCCACGGCCCGTCCGACGCCCTGCTGGCCCGGGTCGGCACCGGTGTGCCGACGCTCGGCGAGGGCCGCTGGTGGACGCCGCTCAGCTCGATGTTCTGGTGCTCCGGCGCCGGCGCCTACGTCGCCGCCAGCCTGCTGCTGCTCCTGGTCGTCCCGGCCGCCGAGCGCCGGCTCGGCGCGCTGCGCACCGCGGGCGCGCTGGTCGCCGGACAGCTGGCCGGGACCCTGGCCGGCACCGCGGTGGTCGCGGTCGGCGCCCGGCTCGGCGAGCAGTGGACCGCCTCGGTCGTCGACCAGACCGCGGTCGGCCCCACGGCGGGGCTGTTCGCCCTGGCCGGGGTGCTCGGCTACCGGCTCACCGTGCTCTGGCGCCGCCGGCTGCACCTGCTGGTGGTGCTGGTGCCGTTGGTGATGACCCTCTACGTGGGCCACCTGCAGAGCGTCCAGCGGTTCTCCGGCGCGCTGGCCGGCCTGGCCGTCGGCGCGCTGCTCACCCGCCGCCGCCCGCACCTGCGCTCCCACCGCTCCTCGCACACCGAGACCCGGGTGCTGATCGCGCTCTGCCTGGTCGCGGCCGCGCTCGGGCCGATGATCGCCTCGCTGTACGACAACGCGACCGGCCCGTTCAACACCTTCTCGGAGATCTACCTCTCGCACCGGCTCACCCCGGAGGAGGTCGCCGACTTCTGCGCGTCCTCGGCGCGCGACTGCGCCCGCGCCCACGCCGTCGAGCGGATCTTCGACACCCCGGCCCGGCTGATGGCCACGCTCTTCCCGGCCCTGCTGCTGGTGCTGGCCGAGGGCCTGCGCCGCGGTCTGCGGCTCGCCTGGCGGATCACCGTCGTCACCGAGCTGCTCTGGACCTTCATGCTGCTCTGGCTGTTCAAGGAGACCGGCACCCGGGCGGGCGGCGTCGTCCAGTACTTCGTCGAGGCGCTGCTGCTGCCGCTGGTCACCGGCGGCCTGCTGCTGGCCACCCGCAAGCGCTTCCCGCTGCGGCTGCCCCGGGCGGTGCTCGGCCGGCTGACCGCCGTGGTCGGCGGCATGCTGGTGGTCGCGGCCGCCGCGTACACCGGGCTGGGCGTGCTGGTCGCCCGGCAGTTCGAGCCGGGCGCGACCTTCCGCGGACTGGTCGCCGGACTGCCGGCCCAGTTCCTGCCGCCCGCCTACAACGACCTGCTGCCCGACTACCCGATCGCGGTCGGGCCGCTCGCGCGCCTCCTGGAGACGTACTGCGGGCTGGCCTTCTGGGTGGTCGCGCTGGTCGCGCTGCTGGTGGCCTTCCGCCGCCCGGTGGTGCACGTCGACGCCGAGGACGCCGCGCGGGCCCGCACCCTGCTCACCGAGCACGGCGGCGGGACGCTCTCCTTCCTCACCACCTGGGACGGCAACCACTACTGGTTCGACGAGGAGGGCCGGGCGGCCGTCGCGTACCGGGTGCTGAACACCGTCGCGCTGACCACCGGCGACCCGTTCGGCGCCCCGGAGGCGCGCGCCCGCGCGGTGGCCGGGTTCGCCCGGTACTGCGACGCGCGCGGCTGGACGCCCTGCTTCTACAGCGTCACCCCGGAGACCAGGGCCGCCGCCGGACAGCTCGGCTGGCGTTCGCTGCAGGTCGCCGAGGACACCGTGGTCGCGCTGCCGGACCTCGCCTTCACCGGCCGCAAGTGGCAGGACATCCGCACCGCGCTCAACAAGGCCGGCAAGCAGGGCATCACCGCCGAGTGGTGGTCGTACCACGAGGCGCCGCTCGCGCTGAAGGAGCAGATCCGCGCCATCTCCGAGGAGTGGGTCTCGGAGAAGGGGCTGCCCGAGATGGGCTTCACCCTCGGCGGCCTGGAGGAGCTGGACGACCCGGCGGTGCGGCTGCTGATCGCCGTCGACTCCGACCGCTCCGTGCACGGGCTGACCAGCTGGATGCCGGTCTACGAGAACGGCGAGGCGGTCGGCTGGACGCTGGACTTCATGCGCCGGCGCTCGGACGGCTTCCGCGGCGTCACCGAGTTCCTGATCGCCTCCGCGGCGCTCGGCTTCAAGCAGGAGGGCGCCCGCTTCCTCTCGCTCTCCGGCGCACCGCTGGCCCGCTCCGAGAAGGAGCCGCCGACCGGGCTGCAGAAGACCCTGGACTGGCTGGGCCGGGCGCTGGAGCCGGTGTACGGCTTCCGGTCCCTGCTCGCGTTCAAGGCGAAGTTCCAGCCGGAGTACCGGCCGATGTACATGGCCTATCCGGACCCGGCCGCGCTGCCCAGCATCACCCGGGCGATCGGCAAGGCGTACCTGCCGCACCTCACCCCGGCGCAGGGCGTGCGGCTGATGCGGAAGCTCTCGGCGTAGCCGGTCGCGGCGGCCCGCCCCGGACGGGCGGTCACCAGCGGCTGCCCGGGCCCCGGCCCCGGGCGGCCGCCGACGGGTGCCCGCCGGGCGCTCAGCCGAGCAGCTCGGCCAGGGCGCGGTCGGCGTCCAGGTGCAGGTGCTCCTCGCCCTCGGGGACGACCAGCCGGCTGCGCCACAGGAAGCGCCGGAGGTCGGCGGTGTCGAACTGGACCATCGCGGTGCCCTCGGGCGCGCGCAGCTCGACCAGGGTGCGCCGGCCGAGCCCGGGCCGGACGTGGACGTCGCCGATGCCGGAGGGCACCTCCAGGCCGGTGGAGAGCAGCCGGCGGGCGAAGACCCAGACGATGTCGGCGGCCCCCTCCGCGGGGCCGTCGGCCGGCTCGTCCAGCGAGAACTCGGAGGGGAAGGCCATCCGGACGGCGAGCGGGTCCTCCGGGAGGTAGGTCAGGGTGACCCGCAACCGGACGGAGCGGTGGGGGGAGAGGACCAGACGGGCCTGGACGGTCTCTTCGGCGGTGGCGTGCACGGCGGTTCCCTTCTCTGGGTGCGAGGCCGGTGACGGCTGTGGGGTTGGGGCGGCCTCACCCGGAAGAGAGGCGGTCGAGGGGGTTCCGCTTACCGCGTTTCCGCAACTTTCCGACGTGATCCACGTCACATCGATTTCCGGCCGCCCCGGACGCCGACGGGCCGGGCGCGCACCCCGCCCGGCCCCGCCGGGGCCGCCCGAACGCCCCCGGGCCCGGTACGCTGGGCGGGTTGCCCGAACGCCGCCCGACCGCGGGGCGAGGCCGCACAATGGCCTCTGACCTGCGATGATCCCCCTTCGGAGACCGTGAGTACTGCCGCCGACTCGATGCCGCTCTTCTCCGACGTCCAGGAGCCGCACGCGCCCGTCCGAACCGTCGGCCACGCCGCGCCGACCTCCTCGCACCACCTGTCCCCGGCCTTCCCCGGCCGCGCCCCGTGGGGCACCGCGGGCAAGCTCCGGGCCTGGCAGCAGGGGGCGCTGGACAAGTACATCGAGAGCCAGCCGCGCGACTTCCTCGCCGTCGCGACCCCGGGCGCGGGCAAGACCACCTTCGCGCTGACCCTGGCCTCCTACCTGCTCCACAACCACCTGGTGCAGCAGGTCACCGTGGTCGCGCCGACCGAGCACCTGAAGAAGCAGTGGGCCGAGGCCGCCGCCCGGATAGGCATCCGGCTGGATCCCGCCTACTCCTCCGGGCCGCTCTCCCGGGACTACCACGGCATCGTGGTCACCTACGCGGGCGTCGGCGTGAACCCGATGCTGCACCGCAACCGGACCGAGGCCCGCAAGACGCTGGTCATCATGGACGAGATCCACCACGCCGGTGACTCGAAGTCCTGGGGCGAGGCCTGCTTCGAGGCCTTCGAGCCGGCCACCCGGCGGCTGGCGCTGACCGGTACGCCGTTCCGCTCGGACACCAACCCGATCCCGTTCGTCCAGTACGAGGCGGGCGGCGACGGCATCCGCAAGTCGGTCGCCGACTACACCTACGGCTACGGGCACGCGCTCGCCGACCACGTCGTCCGTCCGGTGATCTTCCTCTCCTACAGCGGCAACATGCGCTGGCGCACCAAGTCCGGCGACGAGCTGGAGGCCCGGCTCGGCGAGCCGATGACCAAGGACCTCATCGCCCAGGCCTGGCGCACCGCGCTCTCCCCGCAGGGCGAGTGGATCCCGGCCGTGCTGCAGGCCGCCGACCGCCGGCTCGGCGAGGTCCGCAAGGCGATCCCGGACGCCGGCGGCCTGGTGATCGCCACCGACCAGACGGTGGCCCGCGCCTACGCCAAGATGCTGCGCGAGATCAGCGGCGAGAAGGTCACCCTGGTCCTCTCCGACGAGACCGAGGCCTCCAAGCGGATCTCGGAGTACGCGGAGGGCACCTCGCGCTGGATGGTCGCGGTCCGCATGGTGTCCGAGGGCGTCGACGTGCCCCGGCTGGCCGTCGGCGTGTACGCGACCTCGATCTCCACCCCGCTGTTCTTCGCCCAGGCCGTCGGGCGCTTCGTGCGCGCCCGCAAGCGCGGCGAGACCGCCTCCGTCTTCCTGCCGACCATCCCGATGCTGCTGGGCTTCGCCAACGAGATGGAGCTGCAGCGCGACCACGTGCTGGACCGGCCGAAGAAGGAGGGCGAGGGCCTCTTCGACGAGGAGGACCGGCTGCTCGCCGAGGCCGAGCGGGCCAACGACGGCCCGGACGGCGCGGGCGGCGAGGAGTTCTCCTACGAGGCGCTGGGCTCCGACGCGGTCTTCGACCGGGTGCTGTACAACGCCATGGAGTTCGGCATGCAGGCGCACCCGGGCAGCGAGGAGGAGGAGGACTACCTCGGCATCCCGGGCCTGCTGGAGCCGGACCAGGTGCAGATGCTGCTGCAGAAGCGCCAGCACCGGCAGATCCAGCGGAGCAAGGGCAAGCCGGCCGAGGAGGCCGACCTGCTGGAGCTGCCGGCCGAGCAGCGGCCGGTCGTCACGCACCAGGAGCTCCGCGAGCTGCGCAAGGAGCTGAACGCGCTGGTGGCCGCCTGGCACCACCGCACCAGCCAGCCGCACGGGACCATCCACAACGAGCTGCGCCGCCAGTGCGGCGGTCCGCTGACCGCGCAGGCGACGGCCAATCAGTTGAAGGCGCGGATCGCCAGGATCCGGGAGTGGGCGAAGTAACGATCCGTCGGCAGGGGCGGGGCGTGACCATAAAGGTCATATGACGTTCAGATATACGCGAAGGAATTGTGGAGACATTCGGTCGGATGATCGGCTAGTCTTCCGCGTGCCGAGCCGCCTCCGGGCCGCCGACGCCGCACGCCCCCCGTCCGGGGCCGGCCGTCGCAGCTCCCGGTGAATCCGGTCGGCACCTCACCGACCCGGGGAGGCGCGACGCTCCGTCGTGCGCCCGGGCCTGTCTGTCTTTCAAGGAGCACACTGAACGTGTCGTACCAGCAGCCCTACGCCCAGCAGCCCGAGCTCTCCGACAAGTCGAAGGTCGTCGCGGGGGTCCTGCAGATCCTGCTCGGCGGCCTGGGCGTCGGCCGCTTCTACACCGGCCACATCGGCATGGGCATCGCCCAGCTGCTGACCTGCGGTGGCCTCGGTGTCTGGTCGCTGATCGACGGCATCCTGTTCCTCACCAGCAACGACCGCACCGACGCCCAGGGCCGTCTGCTGCGCGGCTGACCCTTGGCCACGTCCGCGAAGGCGCGCCGCCCCGGCCCTCCCGGCCGGGGCGGCTTCGCCGTTCCCGAGCGGCTGCGCACGGCGTGGGCGCCGGTCGCGGTGCTGGCCGGCGGCGCGGCCGGCTCGGTGTACCTGTGGTCGCGCGACCCCCACCTGCCCGGGCAGGCGCTGCCGTTCTGCCCCTGGCGCAAGGTCACCGGCTTGCAGTGCCCCGGCTGCGGCGGCACCCGGATGGCCTACGACCTGCTGCACGGCGACCTCGCCGCCGCCTGGCACGACAACGCGGCGCTGCTGCTGGCGCTGCCGCTGGTCGCCGCGGTCTACCTGGTCTGGTTGCGGCACGGCCTGGCCGGTCGGCGCTGGCAGCCGCCGCTCGGCCGGCGCGGCACGGCCGTGCTGCTCGGAGCGGCGACGGCCTGGACGGTCCTGCGCAACCTGCTCTGACGCGGCCGGATCCGTCCGGAACTCGGACTGTGGTCGAACCTGCGAACGCCAGGTCGGGGTGTTCTGTGCCGATATGACCGGATTTTGCGGGGCGTGCGCAATTGATCTTGCCCGAATTTTGGACAAACACTTCCGCCGCCGCAATTACTTCACTACCTTTCCCACACGCTCTCCCGCCGGGCAACCCCCCGCGAGACGGCGCCGCAGGGCCCCAGGACGTCAAGGACGACTCTCCGCGGCCCGAGCGCGGCCACCCACCTGCGCGCGACACCCGAGTCCCGGACCGGCCTGCCGATCCGCGACCCGCCGCGGAAAGGAATTGCGCGTCGTGACTGCAGAGACCTCCCAGACCCTGGACCGCGGTGTCCGGGTCCTCAAGCTGCTCGCCGACTCGGAACGCGGGCTCACCGTGACCGAGCTGGCGGCCCGCCTCGCCGTCAACCGGACCGTCGTCTACCGGCTGCTGGCCACCCTGGAGCAGCACGGGCTGGTGCGCCGGGACATCGGCGGCCGGGCCCGGGTCGGCCTGGGCGTCCTCCGGCTCGCCCACCGGGTCCACCCGCTGCTGCGCGAGGCGGCACTGCCGGCGCTGCGCAGCCTCGCCGAGGACCTCGGCGCCACCGCCCACCTCACCCTGGTGGACGGCAACGAGGCGCTCGCGGTGGCGGTGGTCGAACCCAGCTGGACCGACTTCCACGTCGCCTACCGGACCGGGCTGCGCCACCCGCTGGGGGAGAGCGCGGCGGGCCGGGCGATCCTGGAGGCCCGTGCCTTCCCGAGCCAGCGCCGGCCCGAGCAGGGCTTCGTCATCACCCGGGCGGAGGAGCAGTCGGGGGCCTCCGGCGCGGCCGCGGCGCTGCTCGGACTGAGCGGCATCGAGGGCAGCGTCGGCGTGGTGATGCTCAACGGCCTCGTCCCCGAGCGGGTCGGCCCCCGGGTCGTCGAGGCCGCCACCGAGGTCGCCGACGCGCTGCGCTGAGCACCCGGCGCGGCGGGCGGGGCCGTCCGGGTGGCCCTGTGCGTGCCCGCCGGGCGGTCCGGTGTGTTTGGATGCCTCTGTGTCCGACACCAAGCCGCCCCCGGCCCTCACCGCTCCCCGGGCCCGCGCCCTCGCGCTCTGCGGCGCCCTGGTCGCCGCGCTGTTCGGCGTGGCCGCCTTCGTCCCGCTGCCGTACACGCTGACCTTCCCCGGCGTGACCGCGGACACCCTCGGCAGCTACCAGGACCGGCCGGTGCTCACCATCACCGGCGCACCGGTCCGCAGCACCCAGGGGCAGCTGCGGATGGTGACCATCTCGGCGACCAACCCGGGGGAGCGGAACACCTTCTGGCGCTCGCTGCGGGCCTGGTTCGACCCGGACGAGGCCGTCCGGCCCACCGAGACCGTCTACCCGCAGGGCGACCCGGCCAAGGCCGAGGAGGTCACCGCCCAGCAGATGACGGAGTCCCAGGACGCCGCCACCGCGGCCGCGCTCTCCCACCTCGGGCTGTCGCCCGCCCAGGTGAAGGTGAAGGTCGACCTCGGTGACATCGGCGGCCCGAGCGCCGGCCAGATGCTCGCGCTCGGCATCGTCGACAAGCTCGCCGGGGACGGCAAGGGCGGCGACCTCACCGGCGGGCTGACCATCGCGGGGACGGGGACCATCGACGACCAGGGCGTGGTCGGCCCGGTCGGCGGCGTGCCGCTGAAGACCCAGGCGGCGGCCCGGGACGGCGCGACCGTCTTCCTGCTGCCCAAGGACGAGTGCGCGGACGCCAGGGTGAACACGCCCGCGGGGCTGCGGCTGGTGCCGGTCGGCACGCTGGCGGAGTCGGTCTCCGCGCTGGAGGCGCTGCGCACCGGCGGGGCCGTCCCGGCCTGCTGACCCGGCCTGCCGGGCCGGTCCGCCGGTGCGGCGCCGGGGCCGGCTACTCGGCGGCGGCCTGGTCGACCAGCGGCAGGATCCGGTACGGCACCGGGTTCTCCAGCGCGATCGCCGTCGAGGAGCGGACGATCCCGTCGAAGCCGACCACCCGGTCGATCACCCGCTGCAGATCGGCGTTCGACCGGGCCACGATCCGCACCATCATGTCGCCGTGCCCGGTGATGGTGTGCAGCTCCAGCACCTCCGGCACCGCCGCTAGGTGCTCGCGCACGTCCGTGCCCTGCCCCTGGGAGATCTCCAGGGTCGCGAAGGCCGTCACCGGGTAGCCCAGCGCCGCCGGGTCCACCTCCGGGCCGAAGCCGCCGATCACCCCGCGCGCCTGGAGCCGGTCCAGCCGGGCCTGCACCGTGCCGCGCGCCACCTGGAGCCGGCGCGAGCACTCCAGGACGCCGATCCGCGGCTCCTCGGCGAGCAGCCGGATCAGCCGGCCGTCCAGGACGTCGATCGCGTCGTTGGTGCTTCCGGAGGGACCGCCCGGAGCGACCGAATGCCCTTGCCCGGCGGGCGAGTTGGACGGTCCGGCGGCGCCCGGGGAGCTGGCGGCGTGGGCGGGGGGCATCGAGGGGGCTCCGTCCTCCGATGGGCATTCTGTACAGCGGTGCGCCCGATTCTCCCGCCCCGGAGCACAGCTTGACCAGGAGGAAACGGAACAGTTGCGCGGACGTCGGCTCGGCGCCACCCTCCAGCCACGACCCCGTGCGCCCGTCCCCACCCCGGCGTCCCGGGGCGACCCGTGGTCCCGCACCCCGACCGGGAGGGCTGACATGACCGACACCGCCGCCGACCGCGTGCTGCTCGCCGAGGCCCCGCGCACGGCCGTCCCGGGCGGCGTCGGCCCCGGCAGGTCCGCGCCCGGGACGGCGGCCCCCGACGCCGGCACCGCGGAGCAGATCGGCCTGCTCCCGATGGGCCGCGCCGACGCGGTGGTCTTCGTGGTCGGCGACGCCGAGCGGGCGGCCCGCCGGTACGCGGTCGCGCTCGGGCTGCGCTGCACCGCGTACGCCGGGCCGGAGACGGGCGAGCCGGAGACGGTGTCCTACGTGCTGCGGGCGCCCGGGACCAGATTCGTGCTGACCTCGCTCGTCCAGGCGATCGGCCCGCGCGGCCGGGAGCTGGCCGGGCACCTGGCCCGGCACGGCGACGGCGTGGTCGACCTCGCCGTCGCCGTGCCGGACGTCTGTTACGCGTACGACTACGCCGTCGACCGGGGCGCCGCCTCGCTCGCCGAGCCCTACGAGGTGCGCGACGCGTACGGCACCGTGGTGCTCGCCGCGATCGGGGTGCCCGGCGGGACCAGGCACACCCTGGTCGACCGCTCCCGCTACCGCGGGCCCTACCTCCCGGGCTACGTGCCCTTCGAGCGCTGGTGACCGGCCGGGTCAGCGGATGACGGTGTCGACCCGCGGCGGGTAGCCGTTCCAGGAGACGATCACCGAGTTGGCCTGGTTGTCCTTGGTGAAGTCCACCCGGAGCCACTGCGGGCCGTTCCAGACCTGCATCTGCCATCCCGAGTCCGGGGTGGCCGAGACCAGCGAGGCCCGGTCCGGCTGGAGGTCCAGGGCGACCTTGCCGCCCGGGACGGGATAACTGTGCACGGAGGATGTGGTGCTGCTGACCGGTGCCGGGCGGTGCGGGGTCGGCGCGGCGGCCGACGGGGTGGCGGGGGCCACCGGCCTGGGCGGGGCCGCCGACGCCCGGCCGGTGGACGGCGCCGCGGTCGGGCCGGGGCGGTCGGCCGACTGCGGCTGCGTCGCCGCGGGCGTCGGCACGGGTCTCGCCCCGTCGGCCGACGCCGGCGAGGGCAGCGGCAGCGCGGTGGGCTGTTCGAAGGCGTCGCCGGTCAGCACGGCGTGCACGCCGAACCAGGACAGCGCCACCGCCGCCCCGGTGGCCGCCGCCCAGGCGCCGAGCTGTACCAGTCCGTTCCGCATCGTGCGCACATCCTGCCGTATCTCCCGGGCGCGCAGGTGGGCGCCCCGGTACTTCCACAGGGAACTTGCACAAGTGCGGCCGGCTCCCCGCAGACCGGTGCCAACCAACCCGAGGTACAGACCATTCGGGGCCGATGGCGTACCGTGCAACCCCATGGCAACAGTGCTCGTGGTCGAGGACGACCCCTTTGTACGATCCGCCCTCATCCGCCACCTGACCGACACCGGCCACGCGGTTCGCAGCGTGGGCACGGCACTTGAGGCGCTGCGCGAGGTCGCCCAGGTCGGCTGCGACCTGGTGATCCTGGACCTGGGGCTGCCGGATCTCGACGGCAGCGAGGCGCTCAAGATGATCCGTGGCCTGACCAACGTCCCGGTCATCATCTCCACCGCCCGGGACGACGAGGCCGAGATCGTCCGGCTGCTCAACGACGGGGCCGACGACTACCTGGTGAAACCGTTCTCCGGGGAGCACCTGAGCGCCCGGATGGCCGCCGTGCTGCGCCGGCTCGGCGGCGGGGCGGCCCCGGTCAGCCAGGTGCTCAGGGTCGGCGGGCTGGCGATCGACCTCCAGCGCCGGGAGGCCTCGCTGGACGGGCGGGGGCTGGACCTGACCCGGCGTGAGTTCGACCTGCTGGCCTTCCTCGCGGCCCGGCCGGGCGTGGTGGTGCCGCGCAAGGAGATCCTGGCCGAGGTCTGGCGGCAGACCTACGGCGGGGACCAGACCATCGACGTGCACCTGTCCTGGTTGCGCCGCAAGCTCGGTGAGACCGCGTCGAGCCCGCGCTACCTGCACACCGTGCGCGGGGTCGGGGTCCGGCTGGAGGCGTCCGGACAGGCCGCCGGGCCCGGGCCCGTCCCCGTGGAGCGCCGGACATGAGGCGGTTGCGGCACTCGCTGCGCTGGGCCCTGATCAAGGCCGCCGTGGCCGGGACCACCATGGTCGCGCTGGCCTTCCTCATCCCGCTCGGCCTGATGGTCCAGCAGACGGCCCGGGACCGGGCGTTCACGGCCGCCGAGCGGCAGGCCGCGGCGCTCGGCCCGGCGCTGGCCATCACCACCAGCGAGGACGCCATCGCCCGGGCGGTGGCCTCGACGGACGCGGGTGCGCAGGGGCGGATGGCGGTGCACCTGCCGCCGCCGGAGGGCGCCGCCGGGTCGGGTACCGGGGCCGCCTCCGGCAGCGGTACCGCCTCCGGCGGCGGCACCGCTGCCGGTCCGGCCGGCGCCGCGGGCGGGGTGGCCGCGGCGCCGGGCGGGACGGGGACGGCCGCGGGCGCGCCGGGGACACCGGGGGTGGCCGCCGCGGCGGCCACCGGGCCCGCGGCCGGCGCGACCATCGGCGAAGTCCGGGCGCTGGACGCCGACGTGGACACGGCGGGCGTCCAGGGGCGCTCCTTCACGGTGCAGGTCCCGGGTGGCTTCGCGCTGCTCCAGCCGGTCGCCGTGGACACCACGCGGACCGCCGTGGTCGAGGTGTTCGTGGCCGACGGCGACCTCACCCGGGGCGTCGCCACCGCCTGGCAGGTGCTCTCCGGGGTCGCGCTCGGGCTGGTCGCCATCTCGGTGCTGGTCGCCGACCGGATGGGCGCCCGGATCGTCGCCTCGGCCCGCCGGCTCGCCGCGGCCGCCCGCTCGCTCGGCTCGGGCAACCTCGCCGTCCGGGTGCCGGTGGACGGCAAGCAGGCCGCCGGCAGCCCCGTGGAGCTGCACGAGGCCGCCCACGCGTTCAACGCGATGGCCGACCGGGTCGTCCAGCTGCTCGCCGCCGAACGCGAGCTGGCCGCGGACCTGTCGCACCGGCTGCGCACCCCGCTGACCGTGCTGCGGCTGAACGCCGCCTCGCTCGGCGACGGCGACGCGGCCGACGCCACCCGGCACGCGGTGTCGCAGCTGGAGCGCGAGGTCGACCAGATCATCCGCTCGGCCCGCCGGGCGCCCGAGGACGCGCCCGCCGTCACCGTCGGCTGCGACGCCGCCGAGGTGATCCGGGAGCGGGTCGGCTTCTGGTCCGCGCTCGCCGAGGACGAGGGCCGCCCCTGGCAGCTGGCCGGCGCCGACCGCGAGACGCCCGTCCCGGTGCAGCGCGGTGATCTGGCCGCGGCGGTGGACGCGCTGCTCGGCAACGTCTTCCGGCACACCGCCGTCGGCACCGCCTTCTCGGTGGACGTGCTGCCCACCGAGAGCTCGGTGATCGTGCTGGTCGGGGACGCGGGCCCGGGCTTCACCGACCCGCAGGCCGCGCTCAAGCGCGGCGAGGGCCACGGCGGCGAGGGCTCCACCGGCCTCGGGCTGGACATCGTCCGCAAGCTCGCCGAGGCGACCGGCGGCGATCTCGCGCTCGGTGCGTCGGCCGTGCTCGGCGGTGCGGAGATCCGGCTGCGGCTGCGCACCCGGCAGGACGGCACCGCTCCGGAGCGGACCGGAAGACGCCGCGGCCGCGGCTCGCTGTTCCCGCGCTGAACCGGGCCGCCGCGGGCTGGGTGGCGAAAGGTTTCAGCGCTTCGTACGGGCCCTGGGAGACCAGGGGGAGGGGTGTGCCGTCTTTTTCTTAAGCGCGCCGTAAGGGAGTTCTACCCCTGGCTCAGCAGGCGGTTTCCGGCCATTGCGCGCCATTAGCGTCATCGGCGGCGGTCACCCCCCGACCGCCCACCTGCCAGCTCCGGAGGTAAGCCCCCATGACGACCCAGCAGCCGCACCGCCGCCAGGGAGGCCGCCGTCGGCGCAGCCGCAAGGGCCTGCTGATCGGCGCCTCGGCGGTCGCCGCCGCCCTGGTCGCCGGAGGCGTCGTCGTCCTCGCCTCCTCGGCCAGCGCCGCCTCGCTCGGCGCCGTCTACAGCCGCACCAGCAGCTGGGACTCCGGCTTCACCGGCCAGTACCTGGTCACCAACCCGGACGGCAGCGCCATCGAGGACTGGACGCTCAGCTTCGACCTGCCGGCCGGCGCCAGGATCGACTCGCTCTGGAACGCCACCTTCACGGCCGAGGGCCAGCACATCACCGTCCGGCCGGAGGCGTGGAGCAAGCGGCTGGAGGCCGGCAAGAGCATCGTGGTCGGCTTCGTCGCCCAGGGCTCCGGCGCCGCGCAGGCCGAGCCGGGCAACTGCCTGATCAACAAGGCCTCGTGCAAGCCGGGGGACGGCACCGCGCCCACCCCGTCCGGCCGCCCGACCACCACCCCGACGGCCTCCCCGTCCGCCTCGGCCTCGGCCACGGCCACCGCGGTGCCGACGCCGACCGCCACCGCGACGGCGACCGCCACCGGTGCGCCGAGCCCGACCGCCACGGCGACCCCCCGGCCCACCACCCCGGCCCCGACGGCCACCGCGACCGCCACCGCCGTCCCCACCACCCCGGCACCCACCGCCACCGCGACCGGCACCCCCGCCCCGGCCGGCGGCGCCGGCTTCGCGCCGTACGTCGACACCTCGCTCTACCCGCCCTACGACCTGGTCGCCACCGCCAAGGCCACCGGGGTCAAGGACTTCACCCTGGCCTTCGTCGTCTCCGGCGGCGGCTGCACCCCGAAGTGGGGCGGCGTGAGCGACCTCGCCGCCGACGCGGTGGCCGCCCAGATCGGCGCCCTGCGGGCGATCGGCGGCGACGTCCGGGTCTCCTTCGGCGGCGCCAACGGCACCGAGCTGGCCCTCGCCTGCTCCTCGGTCGCCGACCTCACCGCCGTCTACCAGAAGACCGTCGACGCCTACGGCCTCACCAAGGTCGACTTCGACGTCGAGGGCGGCGCCATCGCCAACGCCGCCGCCAACACCCGCCGCGCCCAGGCCATCGTCCAGCTGCAGAAGAACGCGGCCGCCAAGGGCAAGGCCCTGGACGTCTCCTACACCCTGCCCGTGCTGCCCTCCGGCCTGACCCAGGAGGGCGTCAACCTGGTGGCCGACGCCAAGAACAACGGCGTGGCGATCGGCGCGGTCAACATCATGGCGATGGACTTCGGCGACGGCGTCGCCCCCAACCCGCAGGGCCAGATGGGCAAGTACGCCATCGCCGCGGCCACCGCCACCCAGGCCCAGGTGAAGAGCGTGCTCGGGCTCGACGACGCGGCCGCCTGGCGCAAGGTCGCGGTCACCCCGATGATCGGCGTCAACGACGTCGCCAGCGAGGTCTTCACCGTCGCCGACGCCAAGCAGCTCGCCGACTTCGCGAAGAGCAAGCACCTGGCCTGGCTGGCGATGTGGTCCGGCACCCGCGACAAGGCCTGCGAGGGCGGCGCCAAGGCGTACGCCGACGCCAGCTGCAGCTCGATCGTCCAGCAGCCGCTGGACTTCACCCGGGCCCTCGGCGCCTACACCGGCTGACCTCCGCCCCACTGACCCCGGCCGTCCGTGCCCCGACCGCAGCGGGGCACGGCCGGCCGGTACCACATCCCGGGCAACTACTCTGCGTGATCGACCCGATCCGGGGCGGCCCCAGGGCATCGGGTATCGTCGCTGGTTGGCCGACCGGCGGACGGAGCGAAGAGTGACAGCGGTGCAAGACGAGCGCGGCGCGGTGCCCACCGCACCGGACCGGGCGCCCGCCCCCCTGTCGGACCGGCTGCGCACCGCCCTCGGCGCACCCGCGCGAGCCCTGCGCGAGGCCCCGCGCCGGCCGCTGCTGGCCGCCTCCGCGGTCGCGTTGTTCTCCCTGCTCGCCTACGCGGTGGTCCGGCACTTCGCCCACACCTCGATGGTGGACATGATCGTCTACCGGGCCGAGGGCGCCGCCGTCGCCAACGGCGGGGACCTCTACGGACTGCGCGTCACGCAGTGGGACCTGCCCGCCACCTACCCGCCGTTCGCCGCGATGCTGTTCGTGCCGACGACCTGGTTCCCCATCCCGTTCCTACGGGTCGCGGTCACGCTCTGCAACCTCGGCCTGCTCGCGCTGTTCACCCACCTGTCGTTCAAGCTGGTCGGCTGGCCGCGCCGGGACCTGCGCGCGATCGGCGTCGTCCTGGTCACCGGCCTCGGCGTCTGGCTCGAACCCGTCTACACCACGCTGCGCTACGGCCAGATCAACCTCGCCCTGGCCTGCCTCATCCTCTGGGACCTCACCCGGCCCGACGCGCGCCGCAGCAAGGGCGTCGCGATCGGCATCGCCGCCGGCATCAAGCTCACCCCCGGCCTGTTCGCGGTCTACCTGCTGCTCACCGGCCGGGTCCGGGCCGCGTTCGTGGCCGGCGCGACCTTCCTCGGCACCTTCCTGATCGGCGCGCTCGTCCTGCCGGACGCCACCTGGGGCTTCTGGACCAAGTACCTCTACGATTCCTCGCGGGTCGGCAAGACCGAGATCGTCGACAACCAGGCGCTCAGCGGCGCCGTCGCCCGGCTGCTGCACACCGCCGAACCGGGCACCGCCGCCACCCTGGCCTCCGCCGCCGTCGCGGTGGCCGGCCTGGGCGTCGCCGCCTGGGCCGCCCGCAGCTCGCGCCACCTGTCGCGCTCCGAGGCCTGGGGCGTCTGCTGCGCCGCCGTCACCGCCGTGCTGATCTCGCCGATCAGCTGGACCCACCACTGGGTCTGGTGCGTGCCGCTGCTCGTCCTGCTCGCCTGCGAGGCGGCGGTCGAACGGGCCCGTCCGGCCGCCGTCCGGAAGGTCCGCTGGCGGGCCGCCTTCGCCGCCACGCTGATCGCCTTCCTGTCCTTCGCGATGTGGCTCGCCAAGCCGCAGGGCGCGCTGGTGCTGGAGCTGTCGCCGCTCCGCCAGATCCCGACCTCGGTCTACCCGCTCGTCGGGACCGCCTTCCTGCTGGCCGCCGCGCTACGCGTGCGCGCCCGGCGCCTGGCGCCCGGCGCGCCGCCGGCGGCGCTGCCCGGACAGCGTGGCGGCGGGCGGCCGGACTCCGCGCGCGAGCGTCAGCAGGCCCCCGCGGCCCGCTGAGTCGGCCGGGTCGCCGGGGGCGGGGCGGCGGCTCGCGGGCCTCACGCGAGCAGCGCGGCCAGCGAGCCGTCCATGTCCAGCGCGGCCATCTCGCTGCCCGGCGGCACCAGGCGGTGGGCCCGCTCCAGCCAGGCGGCCACCGCAGGCAGCGGCGCCTCCAGCAGCGCGTCCCCGGCCGGCGAGCTCAGCGCCAGGCAGAGCACGCTGCGCCGGCCCTTGGAGGTCCCCCCGGCCAGGGCCGGCCAGATCCGCACGTCGCCCTGGCCGCACGGCCGGAAGGTGCCCTCCACCAGCAGCTCGCGGGCGAACACCCAGGTCACCGGCGAGCCGGTGTCCAGGTGGAAGGTGATGTGCACGGCGTAGGGGTCGTGCACGCCGTAGGACAGCCGGGCCGGGACGGGGACGCTGTGCTCGGGGGAGAGCACCAGGTTGAGCTCCAGCTCGTGCTCGACCACGCTCGTCGGGCGCTCCATGATCGGATCCTCTCTTCCTGCGGTTGGTGCCCGGTTCCGGGCCCTGTGACCTTGAAGAGCGCGGCCCGGGAGCGCTCTTACACGGGTTTCCGGGATTTCTCGGGATTTTCTTGCGGAGATCCGTCGGCGGTGGTGCGGGGAGGGGTGAAGGCGGGACGGCGGGCGCGCGGTCGGGCGTACGCGCCGTCTTCCTTACCGTGGGCGGCCTCGGCCTGTCCGGTGAACGGCCAAGTTCGCTCGGCCCACCCGCCGAGGTACTACCCTTTGTGACTGTCCGGCGACTGTCCGCCTCCTCGGTGGCATCTCCGCGGTGGCACTTCCTCGCGCGCCGACGGCGGAGCCGCCCCGGTCGCCCGTGCCACCGTCGTGCACACCCCCTCGCCGGGCGCGCCGCATCGGCCTGCCAGGAAAGCGAGCCCCCATGACGGACCGGCCCCTCGCCGGCGGCAGCACGGACACGGCCGCCGGCCCTGCGCCGGGCTACTACCCCGACCCCTCCATCCCCGGATTCGTCCGCTACTGGGGCGGCTCCGCCTGGGTGCCCGGCACCAGCCGGCCGGCCCCGGCGGAGGGCGAGGTGCTCGAACCGCCCCGGTACGCGACCCGCCGGCCGGGGGTGGCGGGCGGCGGGGCCGGGGCGGGGCGGCGCGTGCCGCCTCCGGTGGCGGCGGCGTCCCCGGCGGGGCCGGTGGAGTCGGTGGAGTCGGTGGGGCGGGCACCGTCCGGCGGGGACACCGGGCCGGTGTACCTGGACCAGACGGGCGGCGGCGCCTCGTTCACCTTCGCGGTGCCGGAGAACGGGCCGGTGTTCCGCCGTGGCGGGGAGCGGGCGCCCGTCGCGGAGCCGGCGGCGGGGGTCGGGGCCGAACCGGTGCCGGAGTCGGCGCCTGAGCGGGAGCCGGGGCCGGGGCGGGAGTCGGTCGGATGGCAGGCGGACCCGTGGGCGCAGCACGGGCGGATGGGGCGGGGCCACGGGTCGCACTGGGTGTCCTGGGGCGTGCTGCCAGGGACGGCGGAGGAGCCTCCCGCCGCAGGGTCCGTCCCGGAGCGGGCGAGCGCCCCGGAGCCGGCGGGTCCGATGCTCATCCCGGTGGTGTCGGCTTCGCCCGCCGCGCCGTCGGGTCCGGGCCCGGACCCGGCCGCGGATCCGGCCCTGGCGGTGGAGGCCGTCGAGCCCGGGCCGGCCGTCGAACCCGCTCCGTCGACCCCCTCGGCCCCGTCCCCTCCGGCCGCCACCCGTCGCGCCGCCACCGCCGTCCGGCCGTCGCCCGCCGCCCCGCGCCGTCGGGCAGGGGCGACCCCGGCGCCCGCGCCGCTGCCGGCCGGGCTCGGGCGCCGCCTCGCCGCCCGCCTGGTCGACACCGCCGTGCTGGCCGTGGTCGCCGTCGCCGCGGGCGTCCCGCTCGGCCGCTCGGTCGAGGCCCACCTCCAGCGCAAGCTCGACCAGGCCCGGATGGCCAGCCACCTCACCCGCCGCCAGATCGACGTCTGGCTGGTCGACGGCACGGTGGTCGGCAAAGCCGCTGTCCTGCTCGGCATCCTGCTCTTCGTGGGCCTGCTCTACGAGGTCCTGCCGACCGCCCGCACCGGCCAGACCTTCGGCAAGCGGCTGGCCCGGATCCGGGTGGTCGCGGTGGCCCGGCCGCCGGCGGCCGCCGCCCCGGCCCGTCCGGGGATCGGCCGCTCGCTGGTCCGGTGGCTGGTCAGGCAGCTCTCGATGCTGCTGATGGCCGGCCTGCTCTGGCCGCTGTTCGACCGCCCGGCCCGCCGCGGCTGGCACGACCGGGCCGCCCGTACCCGGGTGGTCCGGCTCTGACGCTCCACCGCCCGCCGCCCAGTGGCCCCGTCGGACAAAACGGAGTCAATATCCCAAGTTCGTACAATGTGTGATGTTCTACTCGGGGCATGAGCACCTACGACCCCTCAGGCCCCGAGCCGGAGGGGGGCGGCAAGCCCTCCTTCGGCAAGCAGCCCCCGCAGCCGGGCGGCGGCACGCCGGAAGGTGCGCCGTCGGACCCGTACGGCACCCCGCCCCCCGCCGGCCCGCCGCCCGCCGACGGCCCCGGCGCCTACGGCGGCACCTACGGCGGCGCTCCCGCAGGCCCGCCCTACGGCCAGAACCCCTACGGCGGATCGCCGTACGACCAGCCCCCGCCCGGCTACGGCCCCGCCGGGTACGGCGCGCCCGGCGGCGGCCCCGTCCCCGGGATGCCCCCGCTCGGCAGCTGGCCCAACCGGATCCTCGCCCGGCTGATCGACTACCTGCTGGTGCAGGCCGTCGCCCTCCTGCTGGTCCTGCCGTTCGCCAGCCTCTCCGACCGCTCCGGCTCGGCCGGGTCCTTCTGGCTCGCCTGCGGGCTCTACCTCGTCTACGAGGGCGTGATGCTCGGCCGGGACGGGCAGACCCTCGGCAAGAAGGCGATGAAGATCCGGGTCGCCATGCTGGTCGACGGCAACTCCCCGACCCAGTCGGCCGCCTGGACCAGGGCGGCGGTCTTCATCCTGCCCGCCGTGCTCTGCTGCGCCGTGCTCTGGTGGCTCATCGACGGCCTGTTCGGGGTCTTCGACAAGCCGTACCGGCAGTGCATCCACGACAAGGCGGCGAAGACGGTGGTGGTCTCCACCGCCTGAACCGGCCCCCTGGCCGTCTGCGCCGACCGGCGTGCGGGTGGCGCACGCCGGTCGGGCGCGTCCGGGCGGACTCGCCCCCGGCGCCGTCCGCCCCGCTCGGTACGGTGGGCGCGACCGCACCACCACCGCTCCGCGCACCCTGGGGGAACCGCCGTGCCCATCCCCGCCGACTGGCCCACCACCGAGGCCGAGGCGCTCGCCGAACAGGAACGCCTGCGCCCGCTCGTCCGGTCGGACGGTGCGGGTGGCGGCGCGGAGGGCGGTGGTGACGACCGGCTGATCGCCGGGGTCGACGTCGCCTACGACGACGACCGCGACCTCGTCGTCGCCGCCGCGGTGGTCCTCGACCGGACCACCCTCGCCGTCGTCGAGGAGGCCACCGCCACCGGGCGCATCGCCTTCCCCTACATCCCCGGCCTGCTCGCCTTCCGCGAACTCCCCGCCGTACTCGATGCCCTCGACGCCCTCACCCACCGCCCCGGCACCGTCGTCTGCGACGGCTACGGCCTCGCCCACCCGCGCCGCCTCGGCCTCGCCAGCCACCTCGGCGTCCTCACCGGCCTGCGCACCCTCGGCGTCGCCAAGACCCCGTTCACCTTCGACCACCACGAGCCCGGCCCCGCCCGCGGCGACTCGTCCCCGCTCACCGACCCGGCCACCGGCGAGGAGGTCGGCCGCGCCCTGCGCACCCGGCCCGGCGTCAAACCCGTCTTCGTCTCGGTCGGCCACCGCATCGGCCTCGCCGAAGCCGTCGAGACCACCCTGGCGCTCGCCCCCCGCTACCGCCTCCCCGAGACCACCCGGCACGCCGACTCGCTCTGCCGCCGGGCCCTCGCCGCCGCCGCGAGTCCGGCACCGGACGTGAACTGACGGCACGCCAGGGGGCGGCCCGTGTGTTAGACATGACCGACTCACCAGAACCGTCAACGACACACCGGCCGGACGCACGGGGGAGGCGCCGCACGTGGCAACGGGGAACGGAACGGGATCGACCGGCGGATCGGGGCGCGGCTACCGCGTGGAGGTCGAGCAGCTGCGTGCCTTCGCCGCCCAAGTGCGGCTGCTGCTGGCCGAGTTCCAGCACCACGCCGACGGCAACGCGACCCACGGCCGCAGCGGCATCGGTCCCGCGTCGCTCGGCACCTTCGCCGAGGCCACCGACCTGCACGGCCGCTACCAGACCATGCGGGACGGCTTGCGCGACGTCCTCAACCAGCTCCAGGAAGCGGTCGACGAGGCCCAGAAGAAGGCCGAGCTCACCGCCACCAACTACGAGGAGCAGGAGCAGCAGACCAAGTCCAAGCTGAAGCTCGGCGACGACGGCTGGTCGGTGGCCAACCCCTCCGCCACCAGCTACGCGACCTACGGCTGGACCGTCGCGCAGGCCCAGCACGACGACGGGAAGGGCGTCCGGTGAGCTACACCGATTTCAACAAGTACAGCCACGCCGAACTCCGCCGGATGGTCCAGACCCTCAACCCCGGCGAGGTGATGGCCGCCGCCGACCCCTGGCGCCGCGCCGCCGACACCCTCAAGGCCATCCGCGCCACCCTCACCCGCGCCAGCACCGAGGCCGCCACCTCCTGGGAGGGCAGCACCAGCGACGCCTTCCACAGCCGCATGCTCCACCTCGCCACCACCATCAACACCGCCGCCTCCTACGCCAACGACGCGGCCATCACCCTCAAGGCGATCTCCGAGGCCATCGACAAGGCCAAGGCCGACATGCCCGAGGAGCCCAGCGGCATCGCACAGCTCAAGGACGCCGTCGGCGACACCTTCTCCTCCCTCTTCGGCGCCGACGACGAGGACGCCCGCACCGACGTCGCCAACCAGAAGAAGGCCGAAGCCGCCACGGTCCTGCAGACCCTGGCCATGCACTACCGCACCGCTGCTCCGATGCTGAAGCCCCCGCAGCCTCCGGGGCCGCCGAGCAAGGGCGGCGGAAGGGGTGACTACTCGGAGTTCCCGGAGGACGACACAGGCGCCACCGGTTACGCGGCTGTGGGCGGCTTCCTCAGTGGTGTCGGTGTCGGCAATTCCGGTGCGGGCACTGGAGGGGTTCCGGCGGCCCGTCCGCGGGAGGGGGCCGTGTCGGATCCCCGGACGGGTGACGCCGCACGCTCGAACCCGCAGGGGACGGGCCAGTCGTTCTCGAAGGCGCCGGCCGCTCCTTCCGACGCGGGCATCAAGGGCGGGGTGGCGATGCCCCCGCCCAAGGCCGCGCCGGTGACCTTCGGGGCCGGAACCGTGGTGGATGGCGCTGCCGCCGTTCCTGCGTCCGCCGGACAGCCTCTTTCCGGGGGGAGCAGTACGTCGATCCTCGGTTCGCCGGGGACTGGCGGAAGCCAGTCCCCGGCCGGGCAGCCTGCCATGCCGCAGGGTGGCCACGGGGGAGGTACGTCCAACTCGAGCGGGCTCCCGCAGCCGTTCGGTCCTGTCGGCAAGCAGGGGGCGGGCGCCGCGCGGAGCGGGCAGGCCGGGCCGGAGGTCGTGGGCGGTGGCCGCGAAGCGGCACAGGGGCGGACCGGAGCCGGCCGTAGTGGTGCGCCCTTCGGCGTCGAGGGCACGTCGGGCGTGGTCGGCAGCGGAACCGTCGGCGCAGGTTCCGCCCGGGGCGGGGGCGCGGCCGGTCGGACCGGAGGCACGGTCATCGGTGTCGGAGAGCGTTCCGGAAAGGGCGGCGGCCGGGAGGCCTTCACCGAGGGCGGCTCGGGCCTGGGGGCGCGCGGACGGGTTCGGTCGGAGACCGGAACAGGAAGTCCGCTGACGCAGACACCCATGGTTCCGCTCGGCAGCGCCGACCGAGGCAGGAAGGACGATGAGAAGAGACGGCGGCGCCCCGACTACCTCGTCGAGGACGAGGACACCTGGACGTCGGGCCATCCGGTCAATCCGAACGTGGTGGAATGACGCCCAACCTGCGGGTTCGGGCCGATCGATCGGCTGTCCCGTGGTCTTCCGGGCCGCGGGGTGGCCTCTGCGCTGAGTGGGGTGGCGGGACTTGAGGAGTTGGCGGCTGAGTCGCGGGGTGGCCGTGATGCTGGCGGGCGGGCTGGTGGCGACCGTGGCCGCGAATCCCGCCCACGCCGACAGCGTGCGCGATGCGCAGTGGCCGCTCGAGACGTACCGGGCGGAGTCGGCAATCTGGCCGATCTCCCAAGGAGAAGGCGTCACGGTCGCGGTCATCGACAGCGGTGTCCTGAAGGAACATCAAGACCTGACGGGGCAGGTGCTGGCAGGGGTGGACTTCACCGGCGAGAAGACCGACGGCACGGTGGACGTGGACGGTCACGGCACTGGCATGGCGAGCCTTATCGCCGGTCACGGCCACGGAACCGGAGCCGGCATCATGGGCCTGGCCCCGAGGGCCAAGATTCTTCCGATCCGAGTCATGCTGGAGCAGTCACTGCTGCCGCAGTCGGACACAGCCAGGGCGATCCGTTATGCCGTCGATCACGGTGCGAAGGTCGTCAACATGTCGATCGGTGGACCCTCCGGAGCCGACCCAGATGAGCGCGCGGCGGTCAAGTACGCGCTCGACAAGGACGTGGTTCTGGTAGCGAGCACGGGAAACGACGGTGACAAGAAGGGTGCCGTGGAGTACCCGGCAGCCTTCCCCGGGGTCGTTGCGGTGGGGGCGGTGGACCGCAACGGCCGGATCTGGGAAAAGTCGAGTTTCGGTCCCGAGACCACCCTGGTGGCGCCGGGTGCGGAGGTCCCCCATGCAATTGCCAAAACGACGAGCGCGCATGGCCTCGGTAACGGCACCTCCGACGCCACCGCCTACGTCTCCGCCACCGCCGCGCTGATCCGGGCGAAGTACCCGGACCTCTCCGCCGGACAGGTCATCAACCGGATGATCAAGAGCGCCGCGCCGCCCGCCGACGGGTCGGCGGTGCCGAACAACCGCTACGGGTACGGGCTGTTGTCGCCGGCGAAGGCGCTGGAGGCGAATCCCGCCGTGGACGGGGGGCCGCGGGAGAATCCGCTGGCCGGGCGGGCGGAGGCGCAGGCGGCTCCCTCCGTAGCGCCGGTCGAGGAGGAGTGGGGCTCGCCGCCGCCGGTGGCGGTGCCGATGACCGCGGAGAACCGCGGCGTGAAGTGGGTGCTGGTGGGCACGGCGGGGGTCGCCGGCGTGGTGCTGGTCGGGGTCGTGGTGGCCGTGCTGCTGGTGGTGCGCGGGCGGCGCCGCCGGGAGCGGGCCGCCGCCGCTGCGGCGGCGGGGTACCAGGGGTATCCGCCGCCGCAGCAGTGGCCGCCGTCTCAGGGGTGAGCGGCGAGCCACTCGGGGCCGAGGGCGGCCATCCGCAGGACGTCGTGGTACTCGCCGGCCCAGTGGTGGGCCTGGCGGGCACGGCCCTCGTGGTGGAAGCCGGCCTTCTCGTAGGCGCGGGCGGCGCGGGGGTTGTAGGCGTAGACCTCCAGTTCGACCCGGTGGAGGCGGACGGTCGCGAAGGCGTGCCGCAGGAGCAGGAGGGTGGCCTCGGTGCCGAGGCCGCGGCCGGTGCTGCCTGGGGTGAGGGCGATCCGGTAGTGGGCGGAGGCGTTGTCGGGGTCGAGGTCGTTGAGGGCGAGTTCACCGAGGAAGCGGCCGGTGGCGCGGTCCTCGACGGCGAGGTCGAGGCGGTCGGGCTGCTCGGGTCGGGTGGCGCACCAGTCGCGGATCTCGTCGTGGGTGAACGCCCGGCGGGTCCCGGTGAGGCGGTTGGTCTCCTCGTCCGCGGTGAACCGCCACATGGGGTCGGTGTGCCGGGCGGTGAGCGGGACGAGGGCGACGGTGGCACCGGGCAGGGTCGGCTTGTGCGCGAGCGCGCCGGGGTCGAAGGTCGGCATGGCGGTCAGGATGGACCGGAACGCTCCGATCCCTCCACTGATTTCACGGGCCGGCGGCTCACTCGGCGACGGAGATCTGCTCGCGGTGGCGGGCGGCCGGGCCGGTGAGCTGGTCGGCGACGGCCGCGGCGAGGTCGGCCTGGGCGATCCGTGCGCCGAGGACCTGCGGGCCGCCGGTGCGGTAGCGGCCGGTGCCGGGGGCGGTGCGGTCGAGGTCGAGGGGCGGGGTGACGACGGTCCAGTCGAGGACGGCGGGGGAGTCCCGGAGGAGGCCGAGGGCGGCGGCGTGGCCGAGGGAGAAGGCGCGGTGGGCCGGGGGGAAGGCGGGGTCGTCGTGGAGGGCGACGCCGGGGGCGGTCTCCAGGGTGGTGGCGACGCCGACGTGGACGAGCCGGCGGACGCCGGCCGTACCGAGGCCGGCGACCAGGGCGCGGACCGCGGCGGGGTAGAAGTCGCCGGAGGGGACGTCGGGGGTGTAGACGCTGCTGACGGCGGCGGCGTGGCCGCGGGCGGCGTCGGCGACGGCGGCCGGGTCGGTGACGTCGCAGCGGACCAGGGCGGTCCCGGGGCCGGCCAGGTCGGCGTGCCGTTCGGGGGCGCGGACGGCGGCGGTGACGGTCAGGCCGCGTCGGCGGGCCTCGGCGACCACGGCGCGGCCGACCTGGCCTCCGGCGCCGAACACGATGACATCGGTGGTGGGGTTCACGGGGTCTCCGTCCGTTCGTCAGGGGCGGTGCCGGGCGGGGGCGCGATCGCCGCCCGCCGTTGCCGTGACGGTAGAACGGGGGGTGCCGGTTACTTCAACGGTACCGGCGGGCACGTCCGTTCGGTTACCGTCGGGGAATGACCAGGACCGCGCCCGCGCCGCTGCCGGCGGACTTCTTCGATCCGCACTGCCCGGTGCAGCGGGTCCCCGTGCTGGGCAGCAGGAAGTGGGCGTGGAAGATCGTGCGCTGCCTGGAGGGCGGACCGCGCCGTTTCTCGGAGCTGCGGGTGCCGCTGGTGGGGATCACGGCGAAGGTGCTGGCCGAGTCGCTGCGGTCGATGGAGAAGGACGGTGTTGTCAGCCGAACGGAGTACGCGGAGAACCCCCCGCGGGTGGAGTACGCGTTGACGCCGCTCGGCCGGACGCTGCTGGGGCCGATGGACGCGGTGTGCGACTGGAGCCGGGCCAACCTGGCCGACCTGCTCGCGGCCCGCGAGGCCTTCGAGTCCTTCGAGGCCCCCGAGGGCGCCGGGAGCGGCGGTGAGGCCGGCGCCGGGAGCGTCGGCGCTGGCAGGATTTCGGCGCCCCCTGGCGCTGACGCCGCTGGTGGGAGCGGTGCGGGCCCGGTCATCCTGGGCGCATGACCACTTCCGAGCACCTCAGCGGCACGACCGGCGACGACGCGATCGTCCCCGACACCAAGGACTGGACCTGGGTGCTGGAACGCCCCTGCGCGGACTGCGGGCTGGACTCCGGCGCGGTCGGCCGGGAGGACGTGGCCGGGATGATCCGGGCCAACGCGGCGGGCTGGGCGGGGGTGCTGGCCGGGGAGCCGGAGGCGCTGCGCCGCCGTCCGCGTCCGGAGATCTGGTCGGACCTGGAGTACGCGTGCCACGTCCGGGACGTCTTCCGGCTGTTCCACGTCCGGCTGAACCTGATGCTGGCCGAGGACGACCCGCTGTTCCCCAACTGGGACCAGGACGCGACGGCCGTCGCCGAGCGGTACGGGGAGCAGGAGCCGGCCGCGGTGGCGGGGGAGCTGGCGCGGGCCGCGGAGGTGCTGGCGGCGGCGTTCGAGGGGGTGTCGGGCGCGCAGTGGGCGCGCACCGGGAACCGCAGCGACGGGGCGCGCTTCACGGTGGAGTCGTTCGCCCGCTACCTGGTCCACGATCCGGTCCACCACCTGTACGACGTCACGGGCGAGCGGGTCTGAGGGAGCCGGCGGGACGGTCACCGGCTCAAGGTCGTCCCGGTCCGGGACTCACCAGCCGGAGGCCTCGCGCAGCATGGTGCGGCGGAGCCGGCCGGCCACGCTGGCGGTGTCGGTGCCGATGACGTCGGCGATCTCCGGTGCGGCGAGGCCGACGACGTAGTGCAGGATGGCGAGGTCGTCGTCGGCGGGCCGGCCGGGCCGGTCCTGGGTGTCGGGACGCTCCTGGGCGTCGGGGCGGCCGGAGGACGGGCCGCTCGGCCGGGTGTGGTCGCCGACGGTGTCGCGCAGGATCTGCCAGGCGTGCGCGGTGGGGTTCGAGCTTCCCAGCAACTCGCGCCACTGGACGGCGATTTCGGCGAAGGCCTGCCGGACGGCGAAGGCCGCCCGCTCCGGGTCGGGCAGCCAGACCCGGGCGTAGCTGAGGTACCGCGGTCGGTGCAGCTCGCAGAACGCCGCGAACTCCAGCGGTACGGCGGGTTCACCGGCCCCCTGCGGCGGCTCGGCGGTGCTGTCTTGACGTGGGGTCATCTCGGCTTCTCGGCAAGTGAGATGGGCTTCTGACGGTCGATCATCTGTGCTCACTCTACGGTAGGCGCTCGGTGCGCTGGGTGACCAATCGGCCGGATTGCCCGGAAGGCGCCGCCGCACGGCCGGTTCCGGCGGTGGCCGGGCGGAGGGGTGCCGATGGGCGGTGCGGCGGTGGCGGTGGAGCGGGGAGTGGTGCGCAGTGGTGTCAGAGGCGTGGGTGCGGAGCTTCGTGGCCGGTCAGCGGGGTGGCGCGGCCGATGGTGACGGCCTGGCGGCGCGCCACCGCAGAGGGTGTGATGTGCCACCGTAGGCGGTTCGGCGGTTCTCGTCCACGCCTGCGGCGCGAAGCCGCGCCCGCACCACCGTGCGCACCACCGCTCGCGCGCTGGTCGGGTCGCGCCGGACCCCGCCGGGCTGCGGCGATGGCGCGCGCGGGCCCGTGGCGGCGCCCCCGGAGAGGGGGCGGAACGGTGGGCCGGCCCCGTCGCACGCGTCCCGCGTGCCCGGCCCTTCGACGGTGGATCGCCGTGTACGAGCTGAAGGTTGACGAACCGTCAGGAGTTGGTTCGGCGGCCCTCCGCCGAGGCGATCCGGTCGTCCGGCGAGGCGCCCCGGGCGAGCTGGGCGGGGAACGCCTCGACCGCCCGTCGGCGGGCGAGCCGCGCGGCCGCCGCAGCCGCGGCCCCTGCGGTCCCGGCCGCCTCCGTGGCGGCGCTCAGCCGCTCCTGCTCGTGCTCCCGTCCCCGGACGTCCGCGGCCCCGTGCTCCGCGGTCGCGTGCTCCACGCCGTCCCGCCCGGCATCCTGCCGGGTCTTCCGGATCTCCTGGGTCTGCTGGGCCTGTTGGGCCTCCTGTTCCTCGCGGGCCGCCTCGTGGGCGGCCTCGTGAACGGTGTCGTGGCCGGTGTCGCGGCCGGCCTCGTGCGCGGCCTTGGCGGCGGAGCGGAGCCGGGCCGGCCCGGTGCCCCGCCGGGCCCGTCCGTGGGCGGTGCGCGCCGCCTGTTCCTCGGCCACCTGTCTAGCCGCCAGGTAGGCCTGGACGGCGGCCATCCCGTAGACGGGCTGGATCAGCTGGTGGCCCTTGAAGAAGGGGCGGGCGGGGGCGAATCCGGCGGCGACCACCAGATCGCGGATCTCGGCTATCTCCGCTTCGCTGCGAGCGGTGAAGCGGACCTCCCACCCCTTCTTGTAGGTATGGCCCTGTGCGCCGCTACGGCGGGCCGGGTCCGGCCGGCGGACGTATCCGGGCAGGCGTCCGAGGCGGAGCTGGGCCGCGCGGAGGCCGGCGGTCTCGTCACGTGACATGTACTAAGGGTAGGCAATCCGGCGGGCTGGAGTGACGCCCGGAGGTGACTTCGCCGTATGTGCTTGATCACGCAGGGTCAGACGGCCTGGTGGTCGATCGATGATGATCGAGTATGACAAGCAGCTGATCGCCCATTCCTCCGAATGGGTGAGGGTATGAGGACTTAAGTGCAGCCTGATCCCGGTTTCGCGACGGTTGGGTAACGGTGCGTCAGGCGGCCGCGACTCGCTCCGGGGCGTTGGGGATGGTGTCGGCATGAGCTACCGGATTCCCACGCCGCCGCCGTCCCTGGAGGAACTGGCGCGCCGTCAGCAGAACGTCCTCACCGCCGGCCAGCTGCGCGCCCGCGGGGTGCCGGCCCGGACCATCAGCGGGCACTGCCGCCGCGGCGGCCCCTGGCAGCGGCTGCTGCCCCGGGTCTACCTGCTGCAGTCCGGCGGCCCCTCGCCGGAGCAGCGGATGTGGGCGGCGCTGCTCTACGCGGCGCAGAGCGGCCGCGAGGGCGGCCGGGGGGACGGCCTGGGGGACGGCCGGGAGGACGGCCGCCGCGAGGGCGCCGTGATCACCGGAGCGGCCGCGCTCGCGCTGTACGGATTCGCCGCCGTGCCCCGGCTGCCCGCCGTCACCGGGGTGGACGTGCTGGTGCCCCGCCAGCGGCGGCTGAAGGACGCCGGCGAGGTGCGGATCCGCCGCACCGAGCGGGAGTTGGTGGCCCGCTCGGTGCACGGGCTGGCCTGTGCCCCGGTGGCCCGGGCGGTGGCCGACGCGCTGCGCGAGTGGACGTCCGGCGACCGGAACGGCGAGCGGGGCGGCGCATGGGGCGGCGGGCCGGCCGGCGAGCGGACCGGCGGGGGAACGGCCGCCCGGCCGGTGCCGGTCCGCGAGGTGCTCTGCGAGGCCGTCCGCCGCCCCGAGCTGCGCTGCTCGGTGCGCGAGCTGGCCGCCGAGCTGGCCGAGTCCGGGCTGGTCGCCGACCCCCGGGTGCGGGCCGTGCTGGACGGCCTGCTGGCCGCCGAGCGGGACCGGGTGCTGGAGCGGGTCGGCGAGCTGGTGGACGAGTGGCTGCTGCCGGTCCCGATGGCCGGCCCGGAGCTGCGGATGCGCGGCGGCACCTACGTCGCCGTCCCGGACCTCTACTGGCCGCAGGCGGGCGTCGCGGTCGAGGTCGATTCGGAGCTGCGCTGCGTCAGCGAGGGCGAGGCGGCCTGGGCGCGCGGCGGCCAGCACCGGATGGAGTACCTGGGGGTGCGGGTGGTGTACGTCTCCGGCGCGCGGCTGGCCGAGGACCCGGACGCGGTCGGCGCCGAACTGCGCGAGGCGTTCCGGCTGGGCGGGACCGACGTGGTGGAGCTGCTGGCCACCGGGTGGTGACACCCGGGGAGCCGGCGCCGGAGCCGGAGCGGGCGCGCGGGTCTCTCAGCCCCCGACGACCGGTGCGCCGACCAGCTCCACCCCGGCCGCCCGGAGCTCGTCCAGCGCGGCGGCGGTGGTCGGCGCGGACACCCCGGCGGTCAGGTCGAGCAGCACCCGGGTGGTGAACCCGGCCCGCACCGCGTCCAGCGCGGTGGCCTTGACGCAGTGGTCGGTGGCGATGCCGACCACGTCCACCTCGGTGACCTGCCGCTCGCGCAGCCACTCGGTCGGTCCGAGGCTGTTCTCGTCGACGCCCTCGAAGCCGCTGTACGCCGCCGTGTAGGCGCCCTTGTCGAAGACCGCCTCGATCGCGCCGGAGGTGACCGACGGGGCGAAGTTGGGGTGGAAGCCGACCCCCTCGGTGCCCGCGACGCAGTGCACCGGCCAGCTGTGCACGAAGTCGGGGTCGTCGGAGAAGTGGTCGCCCGGGTCGATGTGGTTGTCGCGGGTGGCGAGGATGTGCCGGTAGCCGGGCGCGGACTCGGCGATGAGGTCGGTGATCGCGGCGGCCACCTCGGCCCCGCCGGCGACGGCCAGGCTGCCGCCCTCGCAGAAGTCGTTCTGCACGTCGACGACGATCAGTGCCCGGTGCATGGCTGGCATTCCTCGGTCTGGTGGGGTCCTGCGGAGGACGGGGGAGCGGACGTGAGGGGGCCTCACGCTCCGTACGGGGGAACTCTACGGTCGACTGTAGGCAGTGGCATCCGGGGGCGGAAGGCCCGGGGCGGTCCCGGCCCTTCCCCCGCCCGGAGGCCGTCCACGAACCGTTCGTGGACGGTCCGGGAGCCGGCCGGGGGCCGCGGCGGCGGCCCGTGGCGGCCGGCCGTCCTCACACGTGCAGCTCGGTCGCCAGCACCGGGTCGCCCTTGGAGAGCTGGGTGGCCGACAGCGGCAGCGCCGCCCGGGCCCGGACGTGCCGCTCGCGCGCGGCCTCCAGCGGCTCCCGGCCGACCACCTCGCCGGCCTTGACCAGCGGCACCTGCACCAGGTGCGGCTCCAGCGCGTCCGGGACCGGCCCGATGCCGACGACCTCGGCCTCGGCGACGCCGTCCGCGTCGGGCCGCCGGGCCGCCCACTTGCGCCCGCCGATGCTGGTCTTGCCGCCGGCCGCGCGCTTGGCGACCGGGACCAGCGGGCCGTCCGGCCCGGCGGCTCGGGCGACCAGCTTGTAGACCATCGCGCAGGTCGGCTCCCCGCTGCCGGTCACCAGGCTGGTGCCGACGCCGTAGCCGTCCACCGGGGCGGCGGCCAGCGCGGCGATCGCGTACTCGTCGAGGTCGGAGGTGACGATGATCCGGGTCCCGGTGGCGCCGAGCTCGTCGAGCTGGCGGCGGACCCGGTGGGCGAGCAGGGTGAGGTCGCCGGAGTCGATCCGGACCGCGCCGAGCTCGGGGCCGGCCACCTCGACGGCGGTGCGCACGGCCTCGCCCAGGTCGAAGGTGTCGACCAGCAGGGTGGTGCCCCGGCCCATCGAGTCGATCTGCGCCCGGAAGGCGTCCCGCTCGCTGTCGTGGACGAGGGTGAAGGCGTGCGCGGCGGTCCCGGTGGTCGGGATGCCGTAGGTGAAGCCGGCCTCCAGGTCGGAGGTGGCGGCGAAGCCGGCCACGTACGCGGCGCGGGCGGCGGAGACGGCGGCCCGCTCGTGGGCGCGCCGGGCGCCCATCTCGATCACCGGGCGTCCGCCGGCCGCCGAGGTCATCCGGGAGGCGGCGGCGGCGATCGCCGAGTCGTGGTTGAGGATCGAGAGGATCACCGTCTCCAGGATCACCGCCTCGGCGAAGCTGCCCTCGACGGTGAGCAGCGGCGAGCCGGGGAAGTAGGCCTCGCCCTCGGGGTAGCCGTGGATGTCGCCGGTGAACCGGTAGTCGGCGAGGAAGCGCAGGGTCTCCTCGTCGACGATCCGCTGGTCGGCGAGCCAGCCGAGCTGGGCGGAGGTGAAGCGGAAGTTCTCCACCGCGTCCAGCACCCGGCCGGTGCCGGCCAGCACGCCGTAGCGCCGCCCGGCGGGCAGCCGACGGGTGAACACCTCGAAGACGGAACGGCGGTTCGCCGCCCCGCTGCGCAGGGCGGCCTGCAGCATGGTGAGCTCGTAGCGGTCGGTGAGCAGCGCGGTCGAGCCGGCCGCGGGCACGGAAGTGGCGTCCATGCGGATGATGCTACTACCCCTTAGCGTCAGTGTGACGATTTCTCGGCCCGGGGATCCGTCCAGCGCGTCGCGGACCCGGGGCGGAATCGCCCGCCGGTCGCCCGGATGGCAGCATGGGGCAGGAGGGGCACGTGGAGGGTCACGTGACGGCCGGGTGGGAGCCACCCGGGAACCGAACTGAGCGGCAGGAGGGATCCGGCGGTGAGTGTCGCGCCCGTGGAGATCGAGCGCCCGGAGGTCGAGGGCGTGCCGGTGGCGGAGCCGGACACCCCGTGGGTCACCATCGTCCACAACGATCCGGTCAACCTGATGAGTTACGTCCAGTACGTCTTCCAGGCCTACTTCGGCTACCCGAAGGAGAAGGCCAGGAAGCTGATGATGGAGGTGCACGGCAAGGGCCGGGCGGTGGTCTCCAGCGGCTCGCGCGAGGAGATGGAGCGCGACGTGCAGGCGATGCACGGCTACGGCCTCTGGGCGACCCTGCAGCACGACTGACCGCACGGCCGGCCGCACGACCGACGGTGCGGCCGGCCGTCCCGGCGGCCCGGGCGGCCGCGGACCACTGGAACCGACGAGGACGGGCTGACCGATACCGATGGCTGGGTTGTTCGAGAGTGCCGACGGCGGGGGCGCGGTGCTCGCGCTGGACGAGCTGGAGGCCTCCATCCTGCGCTCGCTGGAAGTGCAGATGCTGGAGCTGATCGGCCCCGGCCCGGGCGGGGACGGGGAGGGGTCCGGCGACCCGCTGGCGGCGCTGTTCGCCGAGGGGCCGACCAAGGCGCCCGACGACCCGGCGCTGGCCCGGCTCTTCCCGGACGCCTACGGGGATCCGGCGGAGCCGGCCGACGCGGAGTCCCGGGAGGCCTCCGGGGAGTTCCGCCGCTACACCGAGCTGGACCTGCGCGCCCGCAAGCGGGAGGACGCGCTGCACGTCGTGCGGGCGCTGGACGGCCTGGGCGGGGAGGGCGGCACGGTCAGCCTGGACGGCGCCGCGTGCCTGCGCTGGCTGGGCGCGCTCAACGACCTGCGGCTGACCCTGGGCGTGCGGCTGGAGGTCACCGAGGAGGACGAGCGGGGCCTGTACGCCCTGCCGGACACCGACGACCGCAAGCCGCTGGTGATGGCCTACCTGTGGCTCGGCGCCCTGCAGGAGTCGCTGCTGGAGGCGTTCACCGACTGAGGCCCGCCGCCGCTCCGGGGCGTCCCCGCAGCGGCTCCCGCCCGTTCGGATCAGGCCCCGGCCGTTCGTCCGCATGCTGGACGAACGGCCGGGGCCTTTCCGTACAAAACGGGCGAAACCCTAGCGGGGCATGCTCAAATATCGCTCAGATGGACACCGGTATCCGGATCGTGCGTGGTACGACTGCACCTCCCCCCACCCCCACGAGTCCCAGCCGCGAAACCCCATCCAGGACGGTGCAGCATGGCCGAACAGCTCTACGACGAGGTCGTCGACGCCCAGCCGGACGAGGAGGGCTACCACCGGGGTCTGGGCAGCCGCCAGATCCAGATGATCGCGATCGGCGGTGCGATCGGCACCGGCCTGTTCCTCGGTGCGGGCACCGCGATCTCGAAGTCCGGCCCCAGCCTGATCCTGTCCTACGCGGTCGCCGGCGTGGTGATCTTCGCGATCATGCGGGCGCTCGGCGAACTGCTCACCTACCGCCCGGTGGCCGGCAGCTTCGCCGAGTACGCGCGGGAGTTCCTCGGCCCCTTCGCCGGCTATGTGACGGGCTGGACGTACTGGCTCTTCTGGGTTGTCACGGGCATGGCGGAAACCACCGCCGCGGCCGTCTACGTGAAGTTCTGGGCCCCCGAGATCCCGCAGTGGCTCTGCGCGCTCTGCTTCCTGGTGCTCCTCTACGGGGCCAACCTGATCTCGGTGAAGATCTTCGGCGAGATCGAGTTCTGGTTCTCCATGGTCAAGGTCACCGCGATCATCGGCATGATCCTGATCGGCGTCGGGGTGCTCACCCTCGGGTTCAGCGACGCCGGCGACACCGCCTCGATCACCCACCTCTGGCAGGACGGCGGCTTCTTCCCCAAGGGCATCGGCGCCACCGTGATGACCCTGCAGATCGTCATGTTCGCCTACCTGGGCGTCGAACTCGTCGGCGTCACCGCGGGCGAGAGCGAGAACCCGAAGAAGACCCTCCCGCGGGCCATCAACACCTTGCCGTGGCGGATCGCGCTGTTCTACATCGGCGCCCTGGTGGTCATCCTCTCGCTCGTGCCGTGGACCGAGTTCCAGCCCGGCGTCAGCCCCTTCGTCGCCACCTTCGGCAAGATCGGCATCCCCGCCGCGGCCGGCATCATCAACTTCGTGGTGCTCACCGCCGCGCTCTCCTCCTGCAACTCCGGCATGTACTCCACCGGCCGGATGCTGCGCGACCTCGCCCTGCGCGGCCAGGCCCCCGGGCGGCTCACCCGGCTCAACGGGCACCGCAGCCCCGCCGCCGCGATCACCGCCTCCTCGCTGCTGATGGGCGTCGGCGTGGTGCTCAACTACCTCGTCCCGGCCAAGGCGTTCGAGTACATCACCTCGGTCGCCACCGTCTGCGGCCTGTGGACCTGGGCGATGATCCTCATCTGCCAGATCCGCTACCGCCGGGCCTGGAAGGGCGGCCACCTGCCGCCGCCCACCTTCAAGGCCCCCGGCGGCGTCTGGAGCAGCTGGGCCGCGCTGGCCTTCCTGGTGCTGGTGGTCGTGCTGATCGCCCTGGACGAGTCGAACCGGATCTCGCTCTACGTCTTCCCGGTCTGGGCCGTGCTGCTGGTCGCCGGCTACCGGGGGCTGCGCCGCCACACCCCCGCCGCGGTGCACGCGGTCGCCCACGACCACCTGCACGTGCCGGACGACGGCGGCACCGGGGCCCGCTGACCGCGCCTCGGACGCCCCGGCGGTCCGCCGCCGGGGCGTGGCTATCCTGGCGCCATGCTGACCATCACCCGAGAACTGCGCGACGCCATCGTCGCCCACGCCCGCGCCGACCACCCGGACGAGGCCTGCGGCGTGGTCGCCGGGCCGGAGAGCAGCGGCCGCCCCGAGCGGTTCATCCCGATGCTCAACGCCGCCCGCTCGCCCACCTTCTACGAGTTCGACTCGGGTGACCTGCTCAAGCTCTACCGCGAGATGGACGACCGGGACGAGGAGCCGGTGATCGTCTACCACTCGCACACCGCCACCGAGGCCTACCCCTCGCGCACCGACGTGAGCTACGCCTCCGAGCCGAACGCCCACTACGTCCTGGTCTCGACCGCCGAGGGCAACGGCGCCGACGACCCGTACCAGTTCCGCTCGTTCCGCATCGTGGACGGTGTGATCACGGAGGAAGACGTCCAGGTCGTCGAGGCCTACCCGGCCTGACCCGCACCCACCTGGGCGCGGCCCGCCGACCGTCCGCGAGCGGTCGGCGGGCCGTTGCGTTTTCCGGCCGGTCTCGGCATGGGGGACGAACTCATCCGGATCCCGAGACGGGCATGGAGGAGCGGGGCCGGGAATCTATACGATGAGCCCATGCGTTCCGTCGATGTGAGCACCCAGGCCCCGGGCACCCGCCTCGTGGCGCGCCTGCACGTCGACCTGTGCCGGCTCGCCAGCGCGATCTGTCCCGGCACGCCGGCGCGCTCGCGCTGAGCCGCCCGACCGGCCCGCCCGCGGGGACCACCGCCCCGGGCCGCAACGCCCTGCCGCGCCCGCTGCGGCCCACCCACCTCACGACTCGCACAGGAGCGCACCCATGGCCATCGAGGTCCGCATCCCGACCATCCTCCGCACCTACACCGACGGCGCCAAGGCCGTCGAGGGCACCGGCAGCAACCTCGGGGAACTCTTCCACGACCTCGACGCCCGGCACCCGGGCATCGCCGCCCGCCTGCTGGACGGCGGCGAGCTGCGCCGCTTCGTCAACGTCTACCTGAACGACGAGGACGTCCGCTTCCTGGAGGGCATCTCCACCGCGCTCGCCGACGGCGACAGCGTCACCATCCTGCCCGCCGTGGCCGGCGGCGCCCGCTGACCACCCGCCCGTA
Organism: Kitasatospora sp. NPDC057692; assembly: GCF_042799475.1. Classification (NCBI taxonomy): domain Bacteria; kingdom Bacillati; phylum Actinomycetota; class Actinomycetes; order Kitasatosporales; family Streptomycetaceae; genus Kitasatospora; species Kitasatospora sp. NPDC057692. The sequence goes on from NZ_JBHVIV010000003.1 coordinate 63,340, forward strand.
GCCGTCCCGCCCCGCGCACCGCCCGGGGCGGGACGCCGCGGGTCCCGCCCGTACCGAACCCCACCGCCGCCCGTCGGAGGACCCCTTGCGCTACGACAGCCCGCTCGAAGCCGTCGGCAACACCCCGCTGGTGCGCCTGCCCCGGCTGTCCGCCGCGGTGCCCGGGAACACCGAGGGCCTGGTCACCCTCTGGGCCAAGCTGGAGGACCGCAACCCCACCGGCTCCATCAAGGACCGCCCGGCGCTGCACATGATCGAGCGCGCCGAGGCCGACGGCCGGCTCACCCCCGGCTGCACGATCCTCGAACCCACCAGCGGCAACACCGGTATCTCGCTGGCCATGGCGGCCAAGCTCAAGGGCTACCGGATGGTCTGCGTGATGCCCGAGAACACCAGCGAGGAGCGGCGCGAACTGCTCCGCATGTGGGGCGCCGAGATCATCCCCTCGCCCGCCGCCGGCGGCTCCAACACCGCCGTGCGGATCGCCAAGGAGATCGCCGCCGAGCACCCCGACTGGGTCATGCTCTACCAGTACGGCAACCCCGACAACGCCGGCGCCCACTACACCGGCACCGGCCCCGAGATCCTCGCCGACCTGCCCACCGTCACCCACTTCGTGGCCGGCCTCGGCACCACCGGCACCCTCATGGGCGTCGGCCGCTACCTGCGCGAGAAGGTCCCCGGGGTGCGGATCGTCGCCGCCGAGCCGCGCTACGACGACCTGGTCTACGGCCTGCGCAACCTCGACGAGGGCTTCGTCCCCGAGCTGTACGACGCCGAGGTGCTCACCACCCGCTTCTCGGTCGGCTCCGCCGACGCCGTCCGGCGCACCCGCGAACTCCTCCAGCAGGAGGGCATCTTCGCCGGCGTCTCCACCGGCGCGATCCTGCACGCGGCGATCGGGGTGGGACGCAAGGCCGCCCAGGCCGGCGAGCGCGCGGACATCGTCTTCGTGGTCGCCGACGGCGGCTGGAAGTACCTGTCCACCGGCATCTACACCGCCGAGTCCACCGAGGCCGCCGTCGAGGCGCTGCAGGGCCAGCTCTGGGCCTGAGGCGGCCGCGGCCCCGGTCGTGACGCCCCGGTCGTGACGCCCCGGTCGTGACGGACCGGGGATTTGTCCGGGTCCTGCTCCCGGTTCGTCACGGTACGGCCACGGTGTCCGGTCCGCGGCCGGGGTTCCCTGGCCGTGCGGAAAGGCTGCTCGCGAACGTCCCCCCACGCACCAGCGGAGGTGACCCGTGAGCCGCGGCTCCGACCTGTGGTCGTACACCGAGATCGCCCGCCACATCAACGTCCGGCCCGAGACCGTGCGCACCTACCGGCGGCACGGCCTGCTGCCCGAACCGGACCTGGTCGACGCCGGCGGGCACCCCCGCTGGTACCCCGGCACCATCCGCGGCTGGGCCCTCCGGCGCCCCGGCCACCGCTGACGCGCCGCCGGCGCGCGCCCCGCCCCCGCCTCCCCGGCGTTCTGGTGATTCCAGCCACAGCACGGCACGGAGACGGGGGCAAAGTGCCGGTCCGCCCTTACCCTCGACAACACGCGCAGGGCAGCGCCTCCGGCCGGTACTCCCGGCCCGCTGTCATGACCAGCGACAGCCAGGACGTGTCGGGGCGGAGGGGCTCGGATGAAACTGACCGTGGTGGGGTGCTCGGGGAGCTTCCCGTCGGCCGACTCGCCGTGCTCCAGCTACCTGGTGGAGGCCGGCGGCTACCGCGTCGTGCTCGACCTCGGCAACGGCGCGCTCGGCGCCCTGCAGAAGTACGTCTCGATCTACGACGTCGACGCCGTCCTGCTCAGCCACCTGCACGCCGACCACTGCGTCGACCTGTGCGCCTACTGGGTCGCCCGCAACTACCGGGCCGAGGGCTGTCCCGACCCGATGCCCGTCTACGGCCCGGCCGGCACCGCCGCCCGGATGGCCCGCGCCTACGACATGCCCGAGAACCCGGGGATGAAGGAGGTGTTCGAGTTCCGCACCCTCACCCCCGGCCGCTTCGACCTCGGCCCGCTGCGGATCGACGTCGCCCAGGTCAACCACCCCGTCGACGCCTTCGCCTTCCGGCTCGAACACGGCGGCCGCAGCCTCGTCTACTCCGGCGACACCGGTGAGAGCGCCGACCTCGTCGAGCTCGCCCGGGACACCGACCTCTTCCTGTGCGAGGCCGCCTACCTCGACGGCCGCGACACCTACCGGGCCGTCCACCTCAACGGCCGCGAGGCCGGCGAGCACGCCACCGCGGCCGGTGCCCGCCGGCTGGTCCTCACCCACATCCCGCCGTGGACGGACGCCGAGCTGAACCGGCGGGACGCGGCCGCCGCCTACGCCGGACCGGTCGACCTCGCCCGGCCCGGCGCGGTCTACGAGCTCTGACCCGCCCCGCGAACACCCGCCCCGCGCACGCTCACCGCACGAGCACCCGCCCCGCGAGCGCTCACCCCGTGTACGTCAGCCAGTGCCGGTAGCGCTCGTCCGCGCCGGTCACCGCCGCCTCGTACGCCGCGTGCAGCCGCGCCGTCAGCGGGCCGGGGGCGGCCGGCAGCTCCCGGTCGTCCAGCGAGCGCACCGCCACCACCCCGGCCGCCGTGCCGCACAGGAACACCTCGTCCGCCGCGTACAGGTCCGAGCGCAGCATGGGCTCCACCCGCACCGGCACGCCCAGGTCCCGGGCCAGCGTCAGCACGGTGTCCCGGGTGATCCCCTCCAGGGCGCCCGCGCTCGTCGGGGGCGTGCGCAGCACCCCGTCGCGGACGGCGAACACGTTCTCGCCGGTGCACTCGCTCACCGCGCCGTCCGGGCCGAGCAGCAGCGCCTCGTCGTAGCCCGCGTCGGTCGCCTCCCGACGGGCCAGCACCGAGTTCAGGTACGGGCCGGTCGCCTTGGCGGCGGGCGGCACCGCGTTCGGGTCGGTCCGCCGCCAGCTGCTCGTCTTCAGCCTGATCCCGCCTTCTCGGTCCGGGAGCTGGGAGTGCCACTCCCAGCTCGCGATCGCCGTGCTGGTCGGCGAGGCCCGCATGTCCAGGCCCATCGCGCCGTAGCCCAGGAAGGCGAAGTGCCGCAGGTAGCAGGAGCGGTGGCCGTTGGCCCGCACCAGCTCGACGGTGGCCGCCGCCAGTTCGGCCGTGCCGTAGGGGAGTTCCATCCGCAGCATGCGCGCGCTGCGGTCCAGCCGGCGCAGGTGCTCGGGCAGCCGGAACACCGCCGGGCCGTCCGCCGTGGCGAACGCCCGGGTGCCCTCCAGCACGCCGGTGCCGTAGTGCAGGCCGTGGGTGAGGACGTGCGTGGTCGCCGCGTGCCAGGGCACCAGCGCGCCGTCCAGCCAGATCGTCGAAGCCTCGGGAAGAGCGGTCATGGGCGCCATCCTGGCCACCGCGGCGCCGCGGGTCAGCGCCCCGACGGCTGCCGGAACCGGCCATGGCCGGGAGCGGAAGCGGCCCGTCTCGCAGGGTGGAAACCCCGGGCGGGCGGGCGCGGGGCCTCACTAGGCTGCGCCGATGGAGAGCCCCGCCGACCGGGACGCCACCCGGCTCTACGCCCGCCTGCTCGCCCAACCCGGCTGCCCGCCCGGCGAGTTGCTCCCAGGCTGGGACGACCGTCGGCTCGCCGCCGCCACCGCCGAACTGCTCGCCCTCGGGCTGCTCCAGCCCGCCGCGGCCGGCCGTGCCGCGGACCGGGAGCAGGACCCGGAGCAGGACCCGGAGCAGGACCCGGAGCAGGACCCGGACCCGGCGGCGGACCGGGCCGCCGTCTCCGTCGACACCGCCGTCCGGCAGCTGCTGCTCGACGCCGACCGGCAGGTCGCCGAGCTGGTCGGCGCCCTGCACCGGGCCCGCCTGACGGTCGACCGGCTGCACACCGGCTACCTGCCGATCCAGGAGCGGCACCGGGCCGGCACCGCGCTGGAGGTGGTCCGCGGCGCCGGGCGGATCGCCGCCCTGCTGGAGGACGCCGCCCGCGGCGCCCGCACCGAGGCGCTCTCGCTGCGCCCCGGCCAGGACCTCTCCGGCCCCGCCCTGGCGGGCAAGCTCGCCCGGGAGCGCCTCGCCCTCGCGCACGGCGCCGCGCTGCGCACCATCCACCCGGCGGCCGCGCTGCGCCGCCCGGCCGTGCTCGGGCACGTCCGGGAGCTGACCGCGGCCGGGGCGCGGATCCGGGTGGCCCACTCGCTGCCGCTCTGGCTGATCGTGGTGGACGCCCGGCTGGCGATCCTGCCCGCCCCGGGTGCCGGGCCGGACGGGGACGCCCCGGTCGCGGAGGCCGCCGTGGTGGTGCGCGAGCCGGCCCTGGTCGCGCTGGTGGCCGAGCTGTTCGAGTACTTCTGGTCCGCCGCCTGGACCCCCGCCGAGCTGCTGCCCGAGGCCGAGGCGATGACGGAGCGGCAGGCCGAGGTGCTGCGGCTGCTGGCGGCCGGCCGGACCGACGCGGCCATCGCCCGCAAGCTGGAGCTGTCCGAGCGCACGGTGCGCCGGCTGGTCGCCGAACTCACCGCCGGCCTGGGCGCGGAGAGCCGCTTCCAGGCCGGCGTGCACGCCGCCCGGCTGGGCCGGGTCTGACCGCGGCCCGACCCGCGGGGCCTCGGGTCAGTGCCGTCCGGGGACCGGCAGGCCGAGGTGCTCGCGCAGCGTCGTGCCGGTGTACTCGGTGCGGAACACCCCGCGTTCCTGGAGCAGCGGCACCACCCGGTCGACGAAGTCGTCCAGGCCGCCGGGGGTGAGGTGCGGGACGAGGATGAAGCCGTCCGCGGCGTCGCTCTGCACATGGTGGTCGAGCTGGGCGGCGACGCTCGCCGGGGTGCCGATGAAGCTCTGCCGGCCGGTCACCTCGATCACCAGCTCGCGGCTGCTGAGCCCCTTCTCGGCGGCCACCGCGCGCCACTGGGCGGCGACCTCCAGCGGGTCGCCGAGCGAGGTGCGGCCCTGGACGACGGAGGAGTCGAGGACCGGGTCGGCGGCCGGCAGCGGGCCGTCCACGTCGTGGTCGGAGAGGTCGGTGCCCCAGACCTGCTCCAGGTAGTTGATCGCGGTGGCCGGGCTCACCTGGGCGCGGCGGATCGCGGCGGCGCGCTCGACGGCCTCCGCCTCGGTGTCGCCCAGGACGTAGGTGACCCCGGGCATGATCTTCAGCTCGTCCGGCTTGCGCCCGTACGCGGCCAGCCGGCGCTTGACGTCGGCGTGGAAGGCCTGTCCGGCGGCGAGGGTGGAGTGCCGGCTGAAGATGACGTCGGCGGTGGCGGCGGCGAACTCGCGGCCCTCGGCGGAGTCGCCGGCCTGGATGACCACCGGGTGGCCCTGCGGCGGCCGGGGCAGCGAGAGGGTGCCCTCGACGTCGAACTGCGGCCCCTGGTGGCGGACCGTTCCGGTGCCCGCCGCGTCCCAGAACTCCCGGGCGAGCGCGACGGTCTCGGCGGCCCGGGAGTAGCGGTCGGCGCGGTCGAGGTAGCCGCCGCGGCGGAAGTTCTCGCCGGTGAAGGCGTCGGAGGAGGTGACCACGTTCCAGGCGGCGCGGCCGCCGGAGAGGTGGTCCAGGGAGGCGAACCGGCGGGCCAGTTCGTAGGGCTCGTTGAAGGTGGCGTTCACGGTCGCGGCCAGCCCGAGGCGGGTGGTGACGGCGGCGAGTGCGTTCAGCACGGTGATCGACTCGGGGCGGCCGACCACGTCCAGGTCGTGGATCCGGCCCTTGACCTCGCGCAGGCGCAGTCCCTCGGCGAGGAAGAAGAAGTCGAAGCGGCCGCGTTCGGCGGTCTCGGCGAGGTGGCGGAAGGAGTCGAAGGCGATCTGGCTGCCGGAGGCCGGGTCGCTCCACACCGTGGTGTTGTTGACGCCGGGGAAGTGCGCGGCGAGGTGGATCTGCTTGAGCGGGCGGTCCGTCATCGGGTCACCTCGGCGGTCGCGGTGGTCACGGCTGGGGCGGCGGGGGAGGTCGGGGCGGCGATGGTCGCGGCGAGCGCGTAGCGGCTGGCGGGGCGGGCCAGGCCGAGGTGGTCGCGCAGGGTGCGGCCGGTGTAGCCGGTGCGGAACAGCCCGCGCTCGCGCAGCCCCGGCACGACCCGGTCGGCGAGCGCGGCGAGGTCCCGGGCCGGATCGGCGGGCACCAGGTGGAAGCCGTCGACCCCGCCGCCGCCCTCGGTGACCTCGGTGAGCAGGGCGGATATCGCGGTGTCGTCGGGGAGCGAGGCCGGGATCCGGGCCAGGATCCGCAGCGCCTCACCGCCGCGCAGCCGCAGTTCGGTGGCGGCGGTGAGCCGGGCGGCCCGGTCGGGGGCGTCGAGCAGCACGACGTCGGCGTAGCGGGCCGCGGTGGCGACCCGGGCGCGGCCGCCGGGACCGGCGTCCGGCGCGAGGTCGGCGGCGGCGACGGTGACCGCGACGACCGGGCGGCCCTGCGGCGGCCGGGGGGTGGTGGAGGGCCCGCGGACGGAGAAGTACGGGCCCTCGAAGTCGATGTGGTGGAGCTTGGCGCGGTCGACGAACCGGCCGGTGGCGGTGTCGCGGATCTCGGCGTCGTCCTCCCAGCTGTCCCAGAGCCGGGTGGCGACCTCGGCGGCGTCGGCGGCCTCGGCCCAGAGCTCGTCGGCCGGGGCGGTGCCCTTGCGGCCGAAGGCCCGGGCCTCGGCCTCGGTGTCGGAGACGCCGACCAGCCAGCCGGCCCGGCCCTCGCTGACCCAGTCCAGGGTGTTGACCGAGAGGGAGGTGTGGAACGGCTCGGTGTGGGTGGTGGTGACGGTCGGGACCAGGCCGAGGCCGCGGGTGACCGGGGCGAGCCGGGCGAAGGTGGCGAGCGCGTCGAGCCGGCGCGGTTCGGGGGCGTAGGAGTCGTCGAGGGTGACGAAGTCGAGGGCGGCCCGTTCGGCGAGCCGGGCGAGGGCGGTGAAGTGGGCGGCGTCGACGTGGCCGGGGCTGTCGAGGGCGGCGGAAAGGTGCAGCTGGCGGGGCATGGGCGGCCTTGACTTTCCTGGGAGGGAAGCGGTGCGGGCGGCGGTCGCGGACCGGCCCGCGGCCCCGGGGGGCGGGGCCGGGCGAGCGGGTGCGCGCGGGTACGGGCCGGCCCGTCCGGGGGACCGGCGGGCGCGGGTGACGGGGTGCTGCGGAGGCCGGGGCGCGCGGCGAGGACGTCAGCCGGGCGGCGGCGGGGGAGCGCTCGGGTCAGCCGCGACACGCCGCGGACCACACGCGACCGAAGTCGATGTGGCTGCGGGTCACCAGCGGACGGGGGGCGTTCACCGCTTCAGTTGACCAGCGGGTCCGCGGGTTCGTCAACCACCGTCTCAGCGGGCGGCCGCCGCGGCGGACACCCGGGCGGGCCGGTCCGGGCACGCGAACGGCCCCGCCCCGCCACCCGGGGGAGCGGGTGGCGGGGCGGGGCCGTGAGCGGCGTGCGGTGGTTCCGGGCGTCAGGCCTCGGTCAGGCCTTGGTGACGTCCTCGATCTCCTCGTCGTCCTCGCGACCCGGGGTCTTGAGGTCGAACTTCACGATCGCGAAGCGGAAGAGGAAGTAGTACAGGGCGGCGAACGCCAGGCCGAGCGGGATGATCATCCACGGGTCGGTGGCCTTGCTCCAGGCGAGCAGGTAGTCGATCAGGCCGCCGGAGAAGGTGAAGCCGTCGTGCACGCCGAGCGCCCAGGTCACGGCCATCGAGATGGCGGTGAGGACGGCGTGGATCACGTACAGCAGCGGGGCGATGAAGACGAAGGAGAACTCGATCGGCTCGGTGACACCGGTCACGAAGGAGGTCAGCGCCAGCGACAGCATCATGCCGGTGACGGCCTTGCGGCGGTGCGGCTTGGCGGTGTGGGCGATGGCGAAGGCGGCGGCCGGCAGGGCGAACATCATGATCGGGAAGAAGCCCGACATGAACTGTCCGGCGGTCGGGTCGCCGGCGAAGAAGCGGGTCAGGTCGCCGTGCACGACGGTGCCGTCGGCCTTGGTGAAGTCACCGGTCTGGAACCAGGCGTAGGAGTTGACGAACTGGTGCATGCCGACCGGCAGCAGACCGCGGTTGACCAGGCCGAAGGCGCCGGCACCGAACGCGCCGGCCCCGATGAGGGTGTCGTTCAGGCTCTTGATCGCGTCGCCGATGGGGCCCCAGGTCAGGGCGAACAGGACACCGACGGCGGTGCCGACGAAGGCCATGATGATCGGGACGAGACGGCGGCCGTTGAAGAAGCCGAGCCAGTCGACCAGCTTGGTGCGGTGGTACTTCTGCCACAGCACGGCGCTGAGCAGACCGATCACGATGCCGCCGAGGACGCCGGGGTTCTGGTACGTCGCGGGGACCCACTTGCCGTCGGCGATGTGGCCCTCGGTGATCGGGAACGCGGTCAGCACGTTCTTGTAGACCAGGAAGCCGACCAGCGCGGCGAGGGCGGTCGAGCCGTCGGCCTTCTTGGCGAAGCCGATGGCGATGCCGACCGCGAAGAGCAGCGGCAGGTTGTCGAAGACGCCGTTGCCGGCGGTGGCGAAGACCGCCGCGACCTTGTTCCAGCCGAGGCCGTCCTTGCCGAAGACGTCGTCCTGGCCCAGACGCATCAGCAGACCGGCGGCCGGGAGGACGGCGATGGGCAGCTGGAGGCTGCGGCCGATCTTCTGCAGACCCTGGAGCAGGTTCTGGCCGAACTTCTTGGCGGGACTGGGCGTGGCCGGAGCCGTGGCGGGCGCCGGTGCCTGCGCTGACTGACTCATGGGGGTGGGTTCCTAACGGCAAGGGCGGGTCGGTCGGGGGGAGGGTGCACAGGGGGCCGAACCGCGAACTGGTCTACACCACACGTGGTGTAGACCAGTTTTGTAGCACGGGGAGAGGAGGCGGGGAACCCTTGAAAGCGCCGCAGCTGGGAAGCGCTATGAAATCGAAACCTACTTGTGGATCGGCGATCTTGATTACCCGCCGTGATTGGTATTTTGGCTATTTGCGCAACAAAAAGCCTGGGCGGCCGGGTGCTCCACGGCAGGTCACCGGCCGGTCACCGACCGCCCGTCCGGGCCGGGCCGACGGGTGTTCGCGCCGGGACCATCGGCCAGGCCCGGATATGCCGAAGGCCCCCGGACCGGCGGTCCGGGGGCCTTTTCGGATTCTGCGCGGTGACGCTCGGTTTATGCCTTGGTCACGTCCTCGACCTCGCTCTCGGGCTCGCGCCCCGGGGTTTTCAGGTCGAATTTCACGATGATGAAGCGGAAGAGGGCGTAGTACACGGCGGCGAAGCAGAGGCCGATGGGAATGATCAGCCACGGCTTGGTGGCCAGGCCCCAGTTGATCACGTAGTCGATCAGGCCGGCCGAGAAGCTGAAGCCGTCGTGCACCCCGAGCGCCCAGGTGACGGCCATCGACGCGCCGGTCAGCAGGGCGTGCACGCCGTACAGGGCCGGGGCGATGTAGGCGAAGGAGTACTCGATCGGCTCGGTGACGCCGGTCACGAAGGAGGTCAGGCCGACCGAGAGCATCAGGCCGTAGATCTCCTTGCGCCGGTGCGGCTTCGCCGAGTGGGCGATCGCCAGCGCGGCGGCCGGCAGTGCGAACATCATGATCGGGAAGAAGCCCGACTGGAACTGCCCGGCGGTCGGGTCGCCCGCCAGGAAGCGCGGGATGTCGCCGTGCACGATCATGCCGTCGGGCTTGGTGTACTCGCCGAACTGGAACCAGACGAAGGTGTTGAGCAGCTGGTGCATGCCGATCAGCAGCAGGGCCCGGTTGGCCACGCCGAAGATGCCCGCGCCGCCCGAGCCCAGGTCGACCAGGTTCTGGCTGAAGGTGTTGAGGCCGCGGCCGATCGGGGGCCACACCCAGACCGCGACCACGGCGAGCACCATGCCGACCAGGGCGGTGATCATCGGCACCAGCCGGCGGCCGTTGAAGAAGCCCAGCCAGTCGACCAGCTTGGTGCGGTGGAAGCGCACCCAGAGCCAGGCCGACATCAGGCCGAGCAGGATGCCGCCCAGCACGCCGGGGTTCTGGTAGACCGCGGCCGCCGCCTTCGCCGAGGTGTAGTCCACGCACTGGTCGCTCACCAGGACGGTCGGCGGCTTGCAGTCCTCCGGGAAGGCGTGCAGCACCCGGTAGTAGACGAGGAAGCCGACCACGGCGGCCAGCGCCGTCGACCCGTCGGCCTTCTTGGCCATGCCGATCGCGACGCCGATGCAGAACAGCATGGGCAGGCCGAACGAGGAGTCCAGCAGGGCGCCGCCCGCCGCGGCGAAGACCTTGGCGACGTCGTTCCAGCCCAGGCCGTCCTTGCCGAAGACGTCGGGCTGCCCGAGCCGGTTGAGGATGCCGGCGGCCGGGAGCACCGCGACCGGCAGCTGGAGCGAGCGGCCCATCTTCTGGAGGCCGCCGTAGAAGGTGTGCCACCACGTGGTGTGCGGTGCTGCCGCGCTTGCCGAACTCATCCTTCGCCCTCCGAGTGCAGTGGCCGGCCGGTGGCGCCCGCCGGGAGCCCGCGGGCGGGGCGGGGCGGGGTCGGGCGGGGGCCGGGAACACCCGGGTCCCTTCCTGCGTTCCTCGGAGTACACATATATTGGTGTAGACCACTTTTGGGACGCAGGCCGCGCGCCGGGAGACGGCCCCACTGCTCGTCATCCTCGGACGCCGATCCGGGGTCTGCGCGCCGGAATGGGCCAAAAGTGGACTAACGTGGCATATCGGTTCGGCTCGGGTCATGCTGGTCGCGCTGCTCCGGCAGCACGCCACGGCACGACCGACCACTGACCCCGCGTCATCGATCGAGGTCACCGCGCAGGACGGCACCCGGCAGAGCAGCCGACGGGCCGAGACAGAGGGAGAAAGCAATGGCCAGCAAGGCTGAGAAGATCGTCGCCGGTCTGGGCGGCATCGACAACATCGAAGAGGTCGAGGGCTGCATCACCCGCCTGCGCACCGAGGTCAAGGACGCCTCCCTGGTCAACGAGGCCGCGCTCAAGGCCGCCGGCGCCCACGGCGTCGTGAAGATGGGCACCGCGATCCAGGTCGTCATCGGCACCGACGCCGACCCGATCGCCGCCGACATCGAGGACATGATGTGAGCTGAGCCCACCAGGCTCGCCCACGCCCGGCCCGCCGGCCCCTCCCCGGGGCGGCGGGCCGCGGCACGTCCGGGCACCGGGCGCGGTCCGTCCGGGCAGACCCGGACGCCTCGGGACGCCTCGGGGCGTACCCGGAGCACCCGCCGAAACCGACTACGCTCGGTGCCTATGTCACGCATCGACGGCCGCACCCCCGACCAGCTCCGTCCCGTCAGCATCGAACGGGGCTGGAGCAAGCACGCCGAAGGCTCCGTCCTCATCTCCTACGGCGACACCAAGGTGCTGTGCACCGCCAGCGTCACCGAGGGCGTCCCGCGCTGGCGCAAGGGCAGCGGCGAGGGCTGGGTCACCGCCGAGTACTCCATGCTCCCGCGCGCCACCAACACCCGCGGCGACCGCGAATCCGTCAAGGGCCGGCTCGGCGGCCGCACCCACGAGATCAGCCGGCTCATCGGCCGCTCGCTGCGCGCCGTGGTCGACCACCGCGCCCTCGCCGAGAACACCATCGTCCTCGACTGCGACGTCCTCCAGGCCGACGGCGGCACCCGCACCGCCGCCATCACCGGCGCCTACGTCGCGCTCGTCGACGCCGTCGCCTGGGCCCGCGAGCGCAAGCTGCTGCGCGCCAAGGGCAAGCCGATCACCGGCGGGGTCAGCGCCGTCAGCGTCGGCATCATCGACGGCGTCCCGATGCTCGACCTCCGGTACGAGGAGGACGTCCGCGCCGAGACCGACATGAACATCGTCTGCACCGCAGACGGCCGCTTCGTCGAGGTCCAGGGCACCGCCGAGGGCGCCCCCTTCGACCGCGCGCTGCTCGACCGGCTGCTGGACCTCGGCACCCTCGGCTGCGCCGAGCTCGACGAGGTCCAGCGCAAGGTCCTCGGCGAGCTGGAGGGCTGACCCCCGGGGGCGCCTCCTACCCCCTGAGGTACCGGTTCCGCTTCGGTTTCCGGAAATCCCCGGGCGCCGGGCCCGGCCGCTGTACAGGCCGGGCCCGATGCCCGTACGGTTCCCGCAGCACCCGTTTGCGGGAACCGCGCACCCCTCAGCGCGCGTCCTTCCCTTCCGGATACCGCGCACCCAGGAGGACCGGATGCCCCAGAACATCGCCCGCCCCACCATGCTCGCCGTGGCCGGCCTGATCGCCATCCTCCCGCTCAGCGCGGTCAGTTGCTCCGCCGCCCAGAAGGCGATCGACTGCGGAAACACCGCCGTCAAGATCACCGGGGACATCAACGAGGTCAGCAACGCCTACAGCAACGCGAGCAACGACGCGGCCGCCGCCGGGCAGGCGCTGCAGAAGCTGAAGAACGACCTCGACCAGCTGGGCAAGAACTCCAAGGACACCGACGTCGCCAAGGCGATCACCGACCTCGGCACCCAGGTCGACAAGGTCCAGCAGGCGGTCAACAACAAGCAGGTGCCGGACTTCAAGCCGCTCGGCGACGCCGCCTCGAACCTCACCAAGGTCTGCACCGGCTGACGCGGGATCACACCGTTTGCGCGGTTTAGGGTGGTTCCATGACCACTCGACTCATCCTCGCCACCCGCAACCAGCACAAGGTCGCCGAGCTGCGCGACATCCTCGGCGACGCCGGCCTGGACGTCGAGCTGGTCGGGGCCGACGCCTACCCGGAGATCCCGGACGTCCCCGAGACCGGTGTGACCTTCGCCGAGAACGCCCTGCTCAAGGCGCACGCGCTGGCCCGCGCCACCGGCCTGCCCGCCGTCGCCGACGACTCCGGCCTGTGCGTGGACGTCCTGAACGGCGCCCCCGGCATCTTCTCCGCCCGCTGGGCCGGCCGGCACGGCGACGACCGCGCCAACCTCGACCTCCTGCTCGCCCAGCTCTCCGACATCGGCGCCGAGCACCGCGGCGCCCACTTCTTCTGCGCCGCCGCCCTCGCCCTGCCCGACGGCACCGAGCGGGTCGTCGAGGGCCGGCTGCTCGGCACCCTGCGCACCGCCCCGGCGGGTGACGGCGGCTTCGGCTACGACCCGATCCTCCAGCCCCTCGGCGGGACCCGCACCTGCGCCGAGCTCACGGCCGCCGAGAAGAACGCCATCAGCCACCGCGGTCAGGCCTTCCGCGCCCTCGCCCCGGTCGTGAAGGAGCTGATCGGCTGATTCCCGCCACCGCCGACGCTCGAAGGCCCGCCCGGAGATGACTCCGGGCGGGCCTTCGATTCTTAGGCTAGTGCGGCCTGAGGGACTCGAACCCTCACGGGATTTCTCCCATGGGCACCTAAAACCCAGGCGTCTACCTATTCCGCCAAGGCCGCATGGCCTTCAGTCTAGGGGGTTGCCCGAGGTGTGGATACGTCATTTCGCCGGTTGGTGCGGTCCGTGGCGGGCCTCGGCCGCGGGGGGTCGGATGACCGTCGACAATCAGCCGTTCGACCGGGGATGTTGGGGAATGGATTACCAATTGGTACAGACCTATTGACCTATGTGGTTCAGACCACATAGCTTCAGCGCCAATCTGCTTTCCCCCACGTGCGTGCTCCCCCACAGGCACGCGCCGACACTCTGCCCGGAGGACCGAGTGTTGATCCGATCCACGGCGGAGCGGCGTCCCACCGCTGCCCGTCGTTCCACGAGCCCGGCGGCCCGCGCCGGCCTGGCCTCGGTGGCGGCGGCCGCGATGGCCGGCCTGCTGGTGGCCACACTGGGCGCGGCGCCCTCCCAGGCGTCCGCCACCGTCGACAACGCCGCCTGTCGCCCCGACGGCCTCTACGCCGCGCCGGGCGTCGACGTCCCGTACTGCAGCGTCTACGACACCAACGGCCGGGAGAAGATGGGCGCGGACCACCAGCGCCGCATCATCGGCTACTTCACCGGCTGGCGCACCGGCAAGGACGGCACCCCGCCGTACCTGGTCAGCGACATCCCGTGGGACAAGGTCACCCACCTCAACTACGCGTTCGGCCACGTCGGTTCCGACAACAAGCTGTCCGTCGGCACCGACAACGACAAGAACGAGGCCACCGGGATCTCCTTCCCCGGCGTGCCCGGCGCCGAGCTCGACCCGTCGCTGCCCTACAAGGGCCACTTCAACCTGCTGACGAAGTACAAGAAGCAGTACCCGAACGTCAAGACGATGATCTCGGTGGGCGGTTGGACCGAGACCGGCGGGTTCTTCGGGGACGACGGCAAGCGCGTCAACTCCGGCGGCTTCTACTCGATGACCGTCAACCCGGACGGCAGCGTCAACCAGGCGGGCATCGACACCTTCGCCACCTCGGCCGTCGACTTCATCAAGAAGTACGGCTTCAACGGCGTCGACGTCGACTACGAGTACCCGACCTCGATGAAGGACGCGGGCAACCCCCTGGACTGGCAGCTCGCCAACAGCAAGCGCGGCTCGCTGGCCAAGGGCTACGCCGCGCTGATGAAGACGCTGCGCGAGAAGCTGGACCGGGCCGGCGCCGCCGACGGCAAGCACTACCTGCTCTCGGTCGCGGCCCCGTCGTCCGGCTACCTGCTGCGCGGCATGGAGACGTTCCAGATCGCGCAGTACCTGGACTACGTCAACATCATGTCGTACGACCTGCACGGCGCCTGGAACAAGTACGTCGGCCCGAACGCCTCGCTGTTCGACGACGGCAAGGACGGCGAGCTGGCGGCGGCCAACGTCTACGGCACCGGCCAGTACGGCGGCATCGGCTACCTGAACGCCGACTGGTCGTACCACTACTTCCGCGGCGCGATGCCCGGCGGCCGGATCAACGTCGGCCTGCCGTACTACACCCGCGGTTTCAAGAACGTCCAGGGCGGCACCAACGGCCTCTGGGGCACCGCCTCCGCGACCACCTGCCCGGTCGGCTCCGGCCTGACCGCGTGCGGTGACGGCGCGGTCGGCATCGACAACATCTGGAACGACAAGGACGACGCGGGCAAGGAGTCCCCGGCCGGGTCGAACCCGATGTGGCACGCCAAGAACCTGGAGAAGGGCATCGTGCCCGACTACCTCTCCAAGTACGGCGTGCAGGACACCGCGCTGCAGGGCAGCTACGTCCGCAACTACAGCTCCACCCTGGTGGCGCCGTGGCTGTGGAACGACACCAAGAAGGTGTTCCTGTCCACCGAGGACGAGCAGTCGGTCGGAGCCAAGGCCGACTACATCGTCAACCAGGGCGCCGGCGGCGCGATGATCTGGGAGCTCGCGGGCGACTACAAGTGGGACGCCACCGCCAACGGCGGCAAGGGCCAGTACGTGCCCGGCAACACGCTGACCTCGCTGATGTACGACAAGTTCAAGGCGTCCTCGCCGTACGGCGCGATCCGCTCGACGACCGCGCTGCCGCAGCAGACCCTGCCGATCGACGTGTCGTTCACCAACTTCGCGCTGGGTGACTCGAACTACCCGATCAACCCGAAGATCCACATCGTCAACAACTCGACGCTGACCCTGCCGGGCGGCACCGAGTTCCAGTTCGACTACAGCAACTCGGCCCCGGGCAACGCCAAGGACCAGTCCGGCTTCGGTCTGACCGTGATCAAGCAGGACCACACCGGCACCGGCAACGTGGGCGGCCTCAAGGGCACCTACAACCGGGTCTCGGTGAAGCTGCCGGGCTGGCAGTCGCTCGCGCCGGGCGCGTCGATCGACATGGACTTCGTCTACTACCTGCCGGTGTCCACCCCGTCCAACTGGACGGTCAACGTGGGCGGCACGCTGTACGGCCTCAAGGGCGACCTGACCCGCGGTGCGGTGAACGGCGGCACGACCCCGCCGACCACGCCGCCGACGACCCCGCCCACCACCCCGCCGACGACGCCTCCCGCGACGCCGCCGACCACCCCGCCCACGACCCCGCCGACCACGCCGCCGACCACGCCGGCCGGCTGCGCGGGTGCGCCGAGCTGGGACGCGGGCACCACCTACGCCACCCCGACCAAGGTCTCCTGGAAGGGCCACTACTACCAGAACAAGTGGTGGACCAAGGGCGACGACCCGAGCGCCAGCGGCGCCTGGGGTGTCTGGAGCGACCTCGGCAGCTGCTGATGACAGCGGTCGCCTGAGGTGAGAGACGGCGGTGGCGGTGCACCCGGTCGGGGGGTGCGCCGCCACCGCTGCTTCGTGTCCGGGGTCTACTTCTCGATGTCGCCGCGCATCTTCGCGAACAGCGCGGCGGCCTCCGCCGGGGTGGTCTTCGGGAACAGCGCGACGCCGGCCGTGGAGCTGTCGGACCAGCCGCAGACGACGTCGGTGGTGGGCGCCTGCGGCAGCATCAGGCACTCCAGCGAGCCGCCGAGCGGGCCGGCCGCGAACGGGCTGGCGGTGGTCGGCTCGCCGGTGGAGCCGTTCTGCAGGGCGTAGTCGATCATGCCGCGCCAGAGGTGCTCGCGGCGCTTGGCCGGGTCCTCGGGGACGTTGTCGACGGCGATCAGCAGGATCCGGCGGCCGGAGGTCTGGCCGGGGCGGTCGAAGTCGGCGAGCACCATGTGCATGTTCTCGCGCATCTCGCCCGGGTCGACGGCGACGTCGGAGACCGCGTCCCGGCCGGTGGTCTTCGCCAGCCCGCCGGCGGTCCTGGCATCGACCACCTGGCGCTTGCCGGCCAGCGTGGGGGCGGTCGGCTGGGCGGGGGCGGTCGCGGGCGCCGCGGCGGGCGTGGTGGCGGCGGCGGTGGCGGGCGCGCTGGGAGCCGCGGTGGCGGCCGTGGTCGCGCCGGCCGGCGGCGGCGCGGCGGTGTCGTCGTTCTCCGGTCCGCACGCGGTCAGCGCGAGCGCCGCGACGATCGCGCCGGCGACGGCGACACGGGCGGTGGACACGGATCTGGCACTCTGCACGGCTCTACTCCTGTGGCAAGGGCGGAACCCGGGGAACCCGCCCCCGGTGTGCAGAAAGCTAGGGGATACCGCCCGTCCGCCGACAGCTCCGGGGCGGAGCGCGGACAGCACCGGGACACGGCGGTGACGAAGCGTCACGCGCCGCCGCCGCGTCCGGACGGTGTGTCAGGCCGTCTCGACCTTGAGGTCGCGCAGCAGCTTGGCCACGTGGCCGGTCGCCTTGACGTTGTAGAGCGCGTGCTCGACCTTGCCCTGCTCGTCCACGATCACGGTGGACCGGATCACGCCGGTGACGGTCTTGCCGTACAGCTTCTTCTCGCCGAACGCGCCGTAGGCCTCCAGGACCTTCTTCTCCGGGTCGGAGAGCAGGGTGACCTTGAGGTCCTCGGCCTCGCGGAACCTGCCGAGCTTCTCCGGCTTGTCCGGCGAGATGCCGATGACGTCGTACCCGGCGCCGGAGAAGACCTCCAGGTTGTCGGTGAAGTCACAGGCCTGCTTGGTGCAGCCGGGGGTGAGCGCGGCGGGGTAGAAGTAGACGATCACCTTGCGGCCGAGGTGGCCGGCGAGGGACACCTCGTTGCCGTCGGCGTCGGGCAGGGTGAAGGCGGGCGCGGTGTCGCCGGGCTGGAGACGCTCACTCACGGGGTTTCTCCTGGTGCTGGACGGGCGGTCATACCACGGCAAACTTACCTCCGATGGTGGGTGGGGCCGCGCGGCCCCGCGTGCCAACTGACACACTGGGGCAGTCGCACAGGACGAACATCAGTGAATGGGGTGGCCCGAGTGGGCGAGGCGAGCAGCAGGGACAAGTCGGCGCGGACGACCGCCCAGATCGAGGCGGACATCTCCCGCACCCGTACCCAGCTGGCGGCGACGCTGGACGAGCTCGCCGTGCGCGTGCACCCGACCACGATCTCCGCCCAGGTGAAGGCGAAGGCCGTGGCGGCCGTCGAGGAGAAGGCCGGCCGGGCCTACGTGGCCGCGAGCGGCCTGGTCGAGCAGGCCCGCGCGCAGTTCGTGGACGAGAAGGGGCAGCCGCGCAAGGAGCGGATCGTCCCGGCCGCGCTGGTCGGGGTCGGCCTGGTGCTGCTGGTCGCCTCGGCGCGCAGGCGCCGCAAGGGCTGAGCCGCGACCGCACCTCCCGGGCCGGGCACCCGCTGCCCGGCCCGTGCGCGTTCCCGGGCCTGAACCGCGCCGGTGCCCGGGCCCGGCGCCCGCTGGGCGGACCGGCGTCACACGCCGCGCCCCGGGGCGGTACCTTCGGGATCGTGAGTACGAACGACGAACCGACCCAGCAGTCCCTCTCCGCCGAGGCCGACTCGCCGCGTCACGACCGGCTGGGCGAGAAGCTGCCGATCAAGATGCTGCACGACCGCGTGCTGGTGAAGACCGAGGCCGGCGAGGGCGAGCGCCGCTCGACCGGCGGCATCCTGATCCCGGCCACCGCGGAGATCTCCAAGCGCTGCGCCTGGGCCGAGGCGGTCGCCGTCGGCCAGAGCGTGCGCTCGGTGGAGCCCGGCGACCGGGTGCTGTACGACCCCGAGGACAAGCTGGAGGTCGAGGTCCGCGGCGCCACCTACGTGCTGCTGCGCGAGCGCGACCTGCACGCCGTGGCCGCGATGCGCTTCGGCGACACCGAGGGCTCGACGGGCCTCTACCTGTAGCCGGACCGGACCCGCCGGTGGGCCGCCCTGCCGGGGGCGCGGCGGCCCACCCGCGGCCGCCGGCGCCCCCACGTTTACCCCGGC